>NZ_JAQMTJ010000260.1:0-27620 GCF_028330815.1 Dolichospermum lemmermannii CS-548 | reverse complement strand
TCATCACATTGCTACCCCCCTTTCCCCTTGTAAAGGGGGGAAACAATAAAAATCCAGTTCCCTCCCCTTTACAAGGGGAGGGTTAGGGTGGGGTAAAAAATATTTGATACATCAACCATAACTTTTCAAACACCCTCTAAGAGACTTCCAAGAAATAAAATCCCCAAAAATTTCTTGTAGTGCGGGCATACTTCGACAAGCTCAGTACAAGTCTTGCCCGCTGGATATGTACCTCATAACACTGGAAAGTGCTGTATATCGCTATCAGGAATACAAAAGAATCCTGATTTTGTCATGAAATCATATTTTTACTGGTTATGTCATCAAATATTAATTTATTTTTGTTGTTAGCATCATTCATTAAATATTAATTTATTAGTAATTAAAATATCTTTTTGCATTACCAACTCATAGTAATAATTAATAAAGCGGAATAACTGATAATTTCAAATTATTGAATTTGCAGATATTGACAAAATTACTTTGTCAGAGAAAATATAACTATTTTTGGGGCTTAAATACTTATGTCACTTGATGTTTCTGCGGACTTTTCATCTCAAAAGAAAATCAATTATACTGCCATTTCCCAAACCAATGCCTTTCAAAATCCCACTGATAATAGGATAATTTGGGGTAGTCATAGTTCTTCTTCCCAAGATAATTTAGCAGCAACCGCATCTGTTGCTACTAATAGTAGTTATAACTCAACAAATGGCTATGGCTTGGTGAATGCTGGATTAGCAGTGAGTAAAGCCGCAGGTGTTAGTCCCTATGCAGACGTTCCTAATGTGGGTGGGAATAATTGGGGAGCGGATCTGATCAAAGCTCCCACAGTCTGGAATAATGGATATACAGGACAAGGAACTATTGTTGCCGTACTAGATACAGGCGTAGACTACAACCATCAAGACTTAAAAAATAATATTTGGAGTAATAACAAAGAAATAGCTGGTAATGGGATAGATGATGATAGTAACGGCTATATTGACGATGCTCAAGGCTGGAATTTTGATAGTAGCAATAACAATGTCCTAGACAACAATGGTCATGGGACTCATGTTTCTGGAACTATAGCCGGAGAAAATAACGGCATTGGAGTCACTGGCATTGCTTATAACTCCAAAATTATGCCAGTCAAAGTCCTAGATGCCAACGGCTCAGGTTCTTACTCAAATATCGCCAAAGGCATTTATTACGCAGTTGATAATGGCGCAAATGTCATTAATCTCAGTCTAGGAGGTAATTCCTCTAACGATACTCTCAAGTCAGCCATTGAATATGCCAGCAGCAAAAACGTCATCGTTGTTATGGCAGCCGGTAATAATGGTGACTCAATGCCATCCTATCCCGCCCGCTACGCCTATAATTCAGGAATTGCTGTAGGTGCAGTGGATCAAAATAATAACCTTGCGGACTTTTCTAACCGTTCTGGTTCTCAAGAAATCACCTATGTCACTGCCCCAGGAGTTAATATTTACTCCACAATACCCAATAATCAATATGCCAACTACAATGGCACTTCTATGGCAGCCCCTCACATTGCTGGTGTTGTCGCTCTCATGCTCAGTGCTAACCCTAAGCTAACTGAAAGCCAAGTCCGCCAAATTATTACCAGCACATCTGCAAATAGCACTAATCCTTCAGAGCCAACAAAACCTTCAGAACCGGGGTTGAAAATGCCGTCTTTATTCCCCCCTCTAGACTCTTTTTTCCCGCTGGATTTGATTAATATGATCAATATAGGCTCAAAATTACCTTTCAACCTACAATCTCAATCATCAAACTCTATTTCCCTTCCTCCCGTTGTCGTCTCTATGAACGAAAATCAGTTAACGTTGCGTTTCGGTAATCTGGAATCATCACCCGCACAGCAGTCTAGCTACTATAGTCAGAATTTATCAATTACCTTTACTGAATCTGGCATACACTACTATGCGGACGAAACCCCAGGTGAGAATCCTGACATAAAAGTCAGCATAACTGCAACACCTCTGGGAATGGCGGTTGTTTTGGGTGTTAATCAAATCCCATTGCTTTCGCAACGGCCTTAATGTCCGCCGGAATACCCTGTTTAAATTGGGCGTGACTGTGTTTAATGGCTGTATCTGGGTCTTTTAAACCATTACCAGTGAGGACACAGACTACCGTTGCCCCGGTGGGAACTTCGTCTTTTACCTGTAACAAACCGGCGACAGAAGCCGCGCTGGCAGGTTCACAGAAAATCCCTTCCGATGATGCTAATAGTCGGTAAGCGTCGAGAATTTCTTCGTCAGTGACAGAACGGAAACTGCCTTGGCTGGCTGTTTGAGCGGCTATGGCTTTATCCCAACTGGCGGGATTACCAATTCTAATGGCTGTGGCTATGGTTTCAGGATGTGCCACTGGTTGACCATTTACTAAGGGTGCAGCCCCAGCGGCTTGGAAACCCATCATTTTCGGCAAGCGATCGCATTTACCATCTTGATGGTATTGACAAAAACCCATCCAATATGCTGTGATATTGCCCGCATTTCCCACGGGAATACATAACCAATCGGGGGCATCACCCAAGGCATCAACAACTTCAAAAGCTCCTGTTTTTTGCCCTTCTAGCCGGTAGGGGTTGACAGAATTTACCAAAGTGATGGGATATTGATCTGCCATTTCCCGGACAATTTCCAGGGCGCGGTCAAAATTTCCTTGAATAGCCAGGACTTCAGCCCCATAAAGTAACGCTTGGGCTAATTTGCCTAAAGCCACATAGCCATCAGGAATCAACACAAAGGGTTTCATTCCCCCCCGTCTAGCATAGGCAGCGGCAGCGGCGGAGGTATTACCAGTGCTGGCACAAATCACAGCCTTAGCACCTGCTTCTGCTGCTTTAGAAATTGCCATGGTCATCCCCCGGTCTTTGAAGCTACCAGTGGGGTTAAGTCCATCATATTTGACATACACCTTCACCTGTCTGCCAATACGTTCAGCGATCGCTGGCACGGGAATTAAAGGTGTGTTACCCTCCAACAAAGTCACCACCGGGGTTTTTTCGCTGACAGGCAAGTATTGACGATAGGCTTCTATCAGCCCTGGCCAGGGTTGGCAATGAGATTTAGCAGCAGACAGGCTCAAAGTCACAGGATTCAAAACTTCTTAATTAAGGATTTGGGATTGGGAATGCTCTTGGTATAAGTATCCCACTTTTCAAGTCTATATGTTAGTTGCGGAACACAGTCACAATGATCGGAGTCTTTTATCACTACATTTGTAACCGATTAGAGTATATAATGAAAACTATATAATATCTTAACAAAGATTAAGATAAGTATATTATACTATTTTTAGATGGTGTGAGTTAAGTTTCTAATGCCAACAACTATGTCTACTATGTCATCCAGTGTTTCCGAATGCGAATCCCACGCTAACTTAGTCAAGAAGTTAACGAAGGCTTACTATCGAGACGATCAGCAAGTGAAGTTCATGGACTTACAAGCAGAGGTAGATTCCCTTTTAGCGCAATTGCAAAGTCTCAAAAGCGAACAAGTGGAAGCTCCCAGCGACGAAGAATAAATTACCTGTAATGGTGACTATTCAAATTGCTGATTAGTTTGTGACCAACGTTGCAGACTATAGCCCTGTTTATTTTCTACCAGTAACGCTAGAGATTGGTCATCAGTAAGTTGAGCGATCGCTATTAGCGTTTGCTGGCTTGCATGGGCAAAATCACTATAAATTACTCTACTATCCGCCGACAAAATCAGAGTCCGGGGACGTTTTTTATCTTCCACTGGTTTTGAGTTATTACCATCGGACTGATTTAAAGATGCTATAGCGGGATCAGAAATAGTTATGACAATTTCCTGCTGTGCATCATTAGTTAAATCAGCCAATTGAACTGGCCAATCGCCCATTTTTTCCCGCATTTTCTGAAAATCAGGAATATTACCAGCATTTATATCACCCGACTGTTGTAGTTTTCTCCAGATAGTCGGCAAGATTAATTCTACTAATTGGGGTTTTTGTTGATATAACTCCTTTACAGATACCGGAGACGGTTCTATCCATTTCAACGCATCCACAGTCAGGGCTAAAGGCTGAGGTTGAAGAGATGTGACCTTATTTTCAGAAAGCGCGGAACCCGACATTAACAACCGTAAACCCTGATCTTGCACTTGTACAGCTTTAATCGTAGTCGTAGTAACTTCTTGTTCTCCATTGGGTTTCCAGACAATAATTTGCATACTAGGGTCATAACTAATACCCAGAATTTTTCGCCAAAATTTTCGAGGTTGATGTTTCAGTTGGTCAAAATTAGCAAATGGATAACGTAACCAGCTTGTACCATCATGAAATGCACTAACTTCCACCTGATACCAAACTTGATTATTAGTAATTTTCAAATCAGTTTGCAGAGATATTGGCAACCAATCCTGCTCATTAATACGACTAATTTGGTTGACAGTGCCAATAATTCGACTTTTATGGGCATTGATCTTATCATCATCAAGTTTAGTTAAAATATCTTGAATATAATTGAGTGTTTCCTGGTTAATATTCGGTTGTGCTTGCAACCAAGCATTAGCTCTTTCTTCCCCCCGTTGGACTTTAAAAATTAGTGCGACCCAAGCTAAAACTGCGCGACGATTAGGATTGAGTCGTAACGCTACAGCAGACCGATTCCAGATTCTCCCTTTATCTGTTTGTAGTAAATTAGCAATTTCTTGACCATAATCAGCTGAAGTTTCAAATACCTGTAAAGCCTTTTCCCAACGACCATCAATAATATCCGCTGTAACTTGTTGCTGAGGACTTGCCCAATTTTTCTCAGCCTGCATTTTCGTAAATTCCGAATGTAAGCGAATTACATCTATTTGCGCCCGTGCTGCCGCTGAAAAAGGCTGTTTACGCTGTTTTTCTAAAGATATCAACCATGTAGAAGCAGGAGTCCAAAGTCCATTTCTGGCTAATAACAGAGATTGTTGAAAAGCAAATTCATCAATTGCGGGTTTTTGGAAATCAATTGCTTCTAAATAAATAGAATTAACAACTAACTTACTAGGTTTAACTTGATAAACTTGTAAATTTGGTTCTACATTTATCGTTTGATCAATAATTAACTCCTTTGAATCATTACCCGTTATCTGTTGCCATTTAGGTAATTGACCATTGTGGGTCTTCCAAGATAACATTTGTTGTAAGCTTTTCAGAGTAGGATTGTAATAGACAACTTGACCATAGGTAATATTATCATCGTTATTTTTGTGTTCACCCTGCAAATAAAACCAAAATCCTGGAAATAGATTAGTATCTGCAAAAGCTTTCACCTGATTTAAAGGTAAATTTGTCTTGGTTTCTTGATTGTCTAATTCAGAAATAGCCGCAAATGAAGAGGACTCTACAAAATTTCTCGATAATCCAGTAACAGGTAATTTAGTAATTAAATAGTAGGATTTTTCTGACTGAAATTTAGATTCCAAATCCTGGGAAAGTTTATAGATCCTCAATTCTACCAATTCTTGACAATGAGATTGACAATTCTTGCGTTTTTGGAAAATTGGTAATAAAAAAGATTCCTCTGATTTACCATCTAAAGGCAGGATTTCGCCAGATAGACGTTGTTTTTGAGTTAAACCGAGTTCAATGGCTGTAAGTGTTTCCGGTAGTTCTCGTTTACCTGTAGATATTTTTGCCCATTTTGGTAAAAAATCATTCACCCAGCTAATCTGGGCAGGATTTAAAATAAATAGCACACTAATCCAACCAACACCAATAATTACACTAGCACTGCCTAACAACAGACCCATAGCCAACGTAGACCATAGCCAACTACGCCGTTGAGAACGTTTGGGTAATTTTTTAACATTCTTCTTGATTGCAGCTTGAGAAGGCTGATTCAGCTTAGTAGCTTTTGGTCTGCGTTTGCGGGGTTTATTGATCATCTGACTATTACTAGCGCTGGTAATTTGATGTTGTTCAAAATCATCCATGATAGATTTTGACAAACTTGGTGCAATTTTGCCAGTGTACTGGGGTAAAACTTAAAACTTCGCCCAGATCCCCGACTTCTTCAAGAAGTCGGGGATCTTGTTTGTTGTTTATAATTGGGAATGGGTATATTTTTGCTGAAATCACGAACAGGGAGAAAATGAGCAATAAAAAAGGTTTGGTTGACAACCAAACCTTGACTTAAATCCAGTGCATAACAACATCCCGAATCAATTTAACCTATATGATCTATTTTCAACATCTTCCCATAGTATGTATGCAAATTTCATAAAACCTGATAGGAAATCAGTGGTCAGTAGGGGCGAAGCATTTGGAAGATAAATTATCGGTCATTGCCAAAAATAGTTCTCCAAATGCTTCGCCCGTACAGTGGTCAGTTGGAACAGGAAAGTTATTATTACTCCTATTACCTATTACCTGTTCCCTCTTTCTGAGATAAATCTAATAAATTTGCTAACTTGTAAACTATTCGCGCACCGACATTACCATCCCATTCAGCATCACCAACTTCGCAGACATCAAAACCAATAATTTCTCTACCACTATTTACCAGTTCGCGGAACAAACAATAAACTTGTTCTAATTCCAGTCCTCCAGGAACAGGAGTACCTGTATTGGGGCAAAGTTTAGGATCTAAACCATCAATGTCGAAGCTAATATAAACTTTTTCTGGTAAATGGTTGATAATTTCTCGACATAAATCCAACCAATTTTTACCAGCATATAGTTGTTGTTTAATTGCTGAATCATAATAACCAATAATGCGATCATTTGATTGATTAATGATTTGCACTTCATCATGACAAATATCTCGTACACCTACTTGGACTAATTTAGAAATTTGCGGTATTTTCATGGCATTAAACATAATAGACGCATGAGAAAATTCAAATTCCTCATAGGCATTCCGTAAGTCTGCATGGGCATCAATATGTAAAATTCCCCAGTCATCATATTGATTAGCTAAGGCTTGAAAGTAGCCTAATGGTGAACTGTGATCACCACCAATGACAGCAACTCGTTTACCTTGATTCATTGCTGCTTGTGATTGGGTCAATAACCAATGATTTACCTGTTCCCCAGCTTGGTTAATTGCTTCTATAACAGAGGTTAAATCTGGTGAATCTGTTAGGGATTTACCTTGGGCTTGACGTTCAATAATTCTGGCTGCTTGTTGACGATAATAGTTATTTTTTTCGATCATTTCCTGGGGAATTTCTACCATAAATATTCCCTGTTTCCAACCGTCGGGATGATCAAAATCAAATAAATCTATTTGCAGTGAGGCATCTAAAATTCGCTGTGGTCCGTTCGCAGTTCCCGCACGATATGAAACGGTGACTTCCCAAGGTATGGGGAAGATAATTAAATTGGCTGAATCGTAATCATCAGGTAATCCGAGGAAGTTACCATTTTTTTCGGCTACGCTGTTGGGATTGTATTCTTGTAGTGAGTTATTCATGGATAAGATGATTTGATAAATTGAAGTTCCAAATTTATGAGTATAGATTTTTTTTGGTGATAATTCTGTTCTCTATTCTCTGCTATATAAACTTTTTTGTGAATTTGATTAAGAACGACGGGCATTTAAACAACACCATTCTTTTTTTTTCCAGAGAGTAGCAACAACCCAACCATTTTGTTCTAAAGCATCAGCAACACCCTGGGATTGTTCTAGGAGAATTCCACTAAATATACCCCAAGTGCTGGGTTTGGTAATTGTGGTCATTTCTGGGAGTAATTCAATAATTACATCAGCTAAAATATTACAGACAATACCATCTACTGGCTGATCAATTATTTTCCGTACCATGTCTACACTCCCCTCAATGGGGATTAAATAGTCTGGACGGATATCATTAAGAGCGCGATTACTGAAAGTGGATCTCACCGCTACGGGATCATTATCAACGGCATAGACTTTACCAGCACCTAGTAAGATTGCCCCAACGCCTAGAATACCCGAACCACAGCCAATATCGGCAATGATTAACGGTTCTTTTTTTTCTTCCGTATCCACAAAGGATTGAGGAACTTCACTAAAGCGCATTTCTAGAGATTCTAAGCATAATTGGGTTGTGGCATGATTGCCTGTACCAAAGGCCACACCAGGATCTAAGCGAATTACTAACCTGTCCAAGGATTCGGGTAAAGGTAGCCAAGCGGGGTTAATCAGAAAGCGATCGCCTATTTCTTCGGGTTGCCAGTGTTGTTTCCAGCTACTAGACCAGTCCTCTTCGTCAATTAAGCCCCAATGCACCATGGGTGAAGGGAGTCCTACACATAGTGCATCTTGGCGCAGCCATAGTGATAAGGCAGCCAAATCTAGTAATTGGGTTTTAAAGCTGGGCAAATAAGCCTTAATGATGGCGATATTACCCTTAATTTCTACTGATGTACCACGACAGCCAAATTTTTCTAACCGCCAAAATATAGTATCTTCTAAATCTGGTTCAGATAAAATATTCAATTCCCACCAAGTGTTTACCATAGAATTTTAGATTTTAGATTCGTAAAAACAAACTTTGATTGCTATGATTATCAAATTACTGAATCAATACTGTTCGGTTAAGGATTTTCGTAGGTTGGGTTGTAGCTTGCTTGCCCGTTGCGGTACAAAGACCAAACCCAACAAACCGTTGCAAATGTTGGGTTTCGTTCCATTGCTCCGCAACGCTTACGCGAACAACCCAACCTACATAATTTCATTGTTTTGAGCTTAACCGACAAGTATTGATTACTGAATCATCTGCAGCAAATGAATCCCAAAAATCACAGTTAAAGTGCGACTGTATATGCGTCCCGAATACCATCTACTTTTTTAATTTCCTCTAAAATGCCATCGGGTAAAGGATCATCAATACTGAGAGCCATAACAGCATCACCACGCACAATTTTCCGACCTACCTGCATACTAGCAATATTGACATTAAAGCTGCCGAGGAGAGAACCGAGTTTACCAATAATACCTGGCATATCCCGGTGTCGGGTAAACACCATGTATTTGCTGGGGGGAACGTTAATGGGGAAACCGTCAACGTCTGTTAAGTGAATTTCCTTATCACCTAATAAAGCACCTGTGACAGAATGTGTACCTAAAGTCCCTGTAGCTTGGAGGTGCAATGAACCTGCATAATCCCTTGCGGAAGCATCCCTGGTTTCAATGACTCGAATCCCCCGTTCCTTGGCTTCTATGGTAGCGTTGACATAATTGACCCGTTCCCGTAGGGCTTGGTAAAGTAGTCCTTTCAGGGCAGCGATAACTAAAGGTTGACTTTTATTAGTTGCCAGTTCCCCTTGCAGTGTAACATTAAGTGTCTCAACTCTGCCGCCGGTGAGTTGACCAACTAAGTTCCCCAAGGTTTCCGCTAGTTCCATATAAGGCTTGAGTTCTTCGAGAATATCAGGTCCAAGTCCAGGAATATTCACGGCGGAACGGGCAGGTAGTCCTAATAACACATCCCGAATTTGTTCAGCCACGTCTATGGCGACGTTGACTTGAGCTTCAGCAGTGGAAGCACCGAGGTGAGGGGTAAGAATAACTTCTTTACCCAAGCGTAGCAATTCCGATTCTCCTAATGGTTCAGAATCGAATACATCTAACGCAGCACCAGCAATTACACCATCTCTGATTGCCACTGCTAAAGCCGCTTCATCAATAATGCCACCACGAGCGCAGTTAATAATTCTGGTGGTGGGTTTCATTAACGCCAAGGTTTTAGCGTTGATGATGTTGGCAGTTTCCTTAGTTTTGGGAATGTGCAAGGTGATATAGTCGGCTTGCTGGAATAACACATTTAATTCCACCAATTGACAACCCAATTGTTCCGCTCTTTCGCTGGAGATAAATGGATCATAAGCTAGGAGTTTCATGCCCATTGCTTTAGCTACACTGGCAACATGAGAACCAATTTTTCCTAACCCGACAACGCCGAGGGTTTTTTTGTATACTTCCGAACCAACAAATGATTTCCGATCCCACTCACCACGTTTTACTGAAGCATTAGCATCAGGAATGTGACGAGACAAGGATAACATCATAGCTAAAGCGTGTTCTGCGGCGGCAATGGTATTACCTTCTGGGGAATTGACGACGACAATCCCTTTGCGAGTCGCTGCGGGAACATCAACGTTATCCACACCTACACCGGCACGGCCAATAATTTTTAATTTGGTGCCAGCTTCTATAATTTCTTGAGTAACGCGAGTTCCAGAACGGATCATCAGCGCGTCATACTCACCAATGATGGATTTAAGTTCATCTGGTTTGAGGTTGGTTTTGACATCAACGGTGGCAACTTGGGAAAGAATATCAATACCAACTTGATCAATTGGATCTGAGACAAGAACCTTAGACATAATAACTTGATTTTGGTTAACAGGTTTTGCTGTACAAGATTTTTTAGTTTAATCTTTATCTGTGGCACTTGGGCAAAAATTATCTATTTTTTGAGGAGTCAGGAGTCAGGAGTCAGGAGTCAGGAAGAATAAAGAAGAAAGAAGAAGTTGGAAAAAATACAAATATTCTCCTTATTTACCAATTAGCAAACTTTGGTAAATTCTCCTTTCTCCAGATAACATCTCTTTTCCTATTTGTTTTGACTTCTAAAACCCTAATTCCTATTTTTGGTAATTGCTTTAAGCTATCTTTTAATTCTTCCCAAGAATTAATTAACTGATATTGCACATTATAAGTAGCACATAATTGAGCAAAATCAATATTTTGAGGAGTGGCAAAAAATTCTTCAAAAGGTGGATTAAATTTGGCAATGGGTAACATTTCAAAAATTCCCCCACCATTGTTATTAATCAAGATAATCGTTAGATGTCCAATAAATTTATTTCTAATTAAAAAACCATTGGTATCATGCAATAAAGATAAATCTCCTGTTAGCATAACACTACTTTGCTGATGATGTGCTATTCCTAAAGCAGTGGACAAAGTACCATCAATACCATTTGCACCCCGATTAAAATAAGGTTTAATTCTTAAATTATTGGGTTTCCAGAAAAATTCTACATCTCGCACTGGCATACTATTTGCAATGAATAGGGGTGTTTCTGGTGGTAGGTTTTGGGAAATTAACCAAGCGGTTTTACTTTCGATTAATTCATCTACATTTTTGAAATAATCATCAATATTTTTTCTAACTTGCTTTTCTGATATACACCATTTTTGTAAATACTCACTTTTTGCTAATTCCTCAATTTCCAATTTACCAATTTCTGTTACTGATATTCTTAAATGTGTGGTTTTTCCATGTAAAGGATCTAAATTTTGATCACAATTATCAATTATCAAACGTTGAGGATTAGTAGTAATTAACCAATTGCGTAATTCTTTACTTGTGGGCATTTCTCCAATTTGAATTACGATTTCTGGAGATAATTCTTTGGCAAGTTGTTGATTTCTAAGAATGATGTCATAGGTAGAAATTAAATAGGGATTTAAGTCTGTGTAATTTCTGACAGGGGAAAGTCCTTCAGCTAAAACAGGCCATTGGAGAGATTGACTTAGGTTAGCGATCGCTCTACAATACTCTTCCGGGGCTTGTGGTTGGGCTACACCAGCAATAATGATCCCTTTTTGGTAATTGGTAATTGGTAATTGGTAATTGGTAATTGGTAATAGGGTGGAAATCAAACTAGAAAAGAAATCTTCTGTATCTAAGGTAAAATCTGTACCATCGGGAATGGGCGCGAGGGGATCACGAAAAGGTATATTTAAATGTACTGCGCCAGAATTGGGAAATTGACAACGTTCCCAAGCGTGAATAACCGTTTGTCTGAGATAACCTAACATTCCCATATCCACCGAAGGTGTAGCTAATTCCGTTTGCCAATTGGGATAATTACCGTATAATTTTACTTGGTCAATAGTTTGTCCTGAATGACAATCTCGTAATTCTGCCGGTCTGTCAGTGGTTAATATTAACAAAGGGACGCGACTTTCTCTAGCTTCAATTACCGCTGGATAAAAATTTGCTCCCGCAGTTCCCGAAGTGCAAACTAATACTACAGGTTTCCCCGTTGCTTTTGCTTGTCCCAACGCAAAAAAAGCCGCAGAACGTTCATCTAAAATCGGAATTGCTTCAATATGCGGTATTTGTTGGACAAAAGCCACAGTTAATGCTGTAGAACGAGAACCAGGACAGATAACAGCGCATTTTAAACCCAAACGTTTGAGGGTTTCTGTTAATACATAACACCAAAGAAGATTAAGATTATTAAAAGTAAGTTGCATTGATTAGAGATTATGGACTGTATTCATTTAACAGGAATTCGCGGCTATGGCTATACTGGATTTTTACCAGAAGAACAGGCCTTAGGACAATGGTTTGAGGTAGATGTTAAATTATGGTTGGATCTTTCCCAACCCGCTAAAACAGATAATATTGAAGATACTATAGATTATCGGCGCGTAATTAGTTTAGTGCAAAAATTGCTGAAAACCTCAAAGTTTGCCTTGGTGGAAAGACTAGCTGGGGCTATAGCTGATGGTATTCTAGAGGATAGCGACGGTATTAGTCAAGTACAAGTTATTCTCAGTAAAACCGCTGCACCTATTCCTGATTTTAGCGGCAAAATCAGTATTGAATTGACTAGAAGTAAACTTCAGTAGCAGGAGTCACGCAGAAAGATTTGGGTTTATTAAAACTGTATCAATTAGGGAGTGTTGGACTTTAACAGAGGATGAGTTGAAGTATAGGTATGAGCGGTTAATGGGTGGCGCGATTTTGACGTAAAATAACTGAGTAATATCTTAGTTAACGGGAATGAAGAAGAAGATAACTTTTACAGACAGGGAAATGCAAAGAGCATGGCGTGAAAATTCTTCTGCCTATCATAATCATAATGGAGTCCGAACTAATGCCCACCGCTTATTATTATTTTATGCTGTTGAATGTGGTTTAAAAGCAGTGTTGATGAAGAAAAAGGAAGTAAATCGTACTGATTTATATCCAGAAATATTAAAAAAGGGGCATGATATAAATGGGTTGTTAGAATGTTTATACCCTGGTAATAATTCATTGCAAATGTGGAAACTACCAGAACAGTTATTTATTCAAGATATTCAGGATAATTCTCATGTTAAGATAAAACAAGAACGACAATTAACGCCTGGTAACATTAACCAGATTTGGCGCTATGGAGGAAAGTTTATCTTAAAAAAAGATGAGGATGAGAATAAACGGGAAAAAATAACAGACGAAGACATAGAAAAAAAATTGTTAAACATTGTTGAATTGATTAAAAAAGAACTTCAAGGACTATGAAAGATTTTAAATTACTGACTTGGCTTGATATTAGAAGAATTTTTCGCCGCAAAACTAACTATGGGACTAATTTACCAGAGAACATAGTAAGTATTAGGTGTTTTTCTGATGCTGTAGAAATAAATATTTCTGATGAAAATTGTATAAATAAAGTCAATGACGTATTAAAAGAATGGTTTGAGGATTCGTATCAGCAAGAAGAGTCTATGATTCAACTTGATGTTAGTAATGCTACATTACCCGTAGAATTTATCTCTGAAGAAGAACCTTATATAACTGATATTGAAGTACGTCCTTTTTGGGAAGAAATTGCTTATCTAGAAAGTGCTTCAGAAACAGAAACCGCCATCAAAAAAATAGTTAAGCTACCAAAACCATATACGGAAAAACCTAGTTTAATAGCTTTTTATTCTTTTAAAGGTGGTGTGGGAAGAACATTAAATTTAGCAGCCCATCTTTTTGCTTTGCTAGATAGAGCTAAAGAGTTAAATAAGTCTATAAAAGTCTTAGTAATTGATGCGGATTTAGAAGCTCCTGGTCTTACATACTGGAATGACTCGTCAAATAGAAAACAACCAGAAGTTTCATTTATTAATTTTTTAGAAATTTATCATTATTCACCAATTGATAGAGAAGAAGCACTTGCTTTATTTGCTAACGAAGTAAAAAAATCAGTGAAACATGAAGGAAATTCACAAGTTTATTTTTTACCCGCATTTCTAAAAGATAATGAATTATTAGATATACCTATTTTACCTGAACATTTAGTCAGAGGTATAGATGGAACATGGGAATACGGTAATGCTATTCATCATTTAGGTGAAATTTTAGGTGTAGATTATGTTTTTATAGATTTGAGAGCAGGTTTAAGTGAAATATCTAGTCCTATAATTTTTGATCCCAGAATCCAGCGTTTTCTTGTGACAACAATTAATGATCAATCTATTAAAGGTACAAGTTTAGTTTTAAAACAAATTGGTAAAGTTGCTCCATCAAAAGAGGAAGTTAATAAAAAAAAATACTATGATCCAGCCATCATTATTAGTATGCTAAAACCAGAATTTAAGGAATTACCAAATTATATTAATGCTACAACTGACTTAGAGTCTAATTATGTACAATCTAAAGAGCCTACGTTAATAGATACTAGATTAAATACTCAAGAAACCGATTTTAATGAGAAATTACTGTATATCCATAACTGGGAAGATGCACGTTCAAAATTAAAAGAGACTACGGTAATTGAAAAAGCTATAGATTGGGCAAGCCAACAATTAATCAACGCTGAAAAGGAAGTACAAACTACAAAAGACAAAGGAGACATAAAATCACGACAAGAACAACAAGTTACAAGGCTGAGAGATTTATGTCAAAAGTATGAACTTGCTGAATCAGGAGAAGGTGAAGATTTACTAATAACAGAACCTTTACAAAATTTAGCAACTAATTTTCGAGATGAATTACCTCATGTAATATCAATTGGAGCGAAAGGTGCGGGAAAAACTTTTAATTATATCCAACTTTCACGCTTTAAATATTGGGGAAAATTTTTGAATTCTATTGATAAGAATGAAACTAGCTCAATTCAAACAAAAACCTATATATTGCCTTTCCTGGAGTCGAGTAACCTTAAAAATAAAGCAAAAACTGTAATTAGTGAAGCCAGAAATGAGGTTAGAGCAGTTCTAGATGTGAATGTTCCTGAGTTTGTACATTCAGAGTATACCGATAGGATTAAAACGGCACTTACAGAGCAAAATTGGGATGAACTACAATGGACAGAATTTTGGGTGAATGAAATTGCCAGAGCTATAGGTATTAATCAAAATTTAGACAGCCATCATACTCTTAGCAGCATAAATCAAGATTTAAAAAATAAAGGATTAAAGATTATCTTTTTGTTTGATGGGTTAGAAGATATTTTTCCGAAGATTGCCTCTAATGATCAACAGCAGAAAGCCTTAAAAGCCTTGATTGATGATTTGCCAAAGAAATTGTCAGAAATTAGGCAATCTCATCTTGGTATAATAATTTTCTTGCGTCGTGATTTTCTAAGGTACACAATTACTCAAAATTTGAGACAATTTGAAAATCTTTACCGTTCTTATGATTTATCTTGGAATGAAGATTCTTTTTTGAAGTTAGTTTATTGGATTTGTAGTGAATCTAATGTTATAGGTGCAAAAAAAGATAGTAAAGATAGTATTTACAGTCTCAGTCAAGAGAATCTCGTAGCTGAATTAGAAAAGCTATGGGGTAAAAGACTAGGGGCAGAAAAGTCCAAAGAAGCCTACACAGCTTCTTGGGTATTTGCAGCTTTAACAGATTTTAAGGGCAGACTTCAGGCCAGAGATATTGTCCGCTTTTTGTACTATGCGGCGAAGATCACAGTAGATAATGCTAAAGAAATACAGTTTGAAAAGTGGTCTACAAGTCGGCTATTACCCCCTCAAGCTATTCGCCGCGCTTTAAAACCATGTAGTGAAGAAAAAGTAAAAGAAGCTAAGGAAGAATATCCAGCTTTCAAAACATGGGTAGAAGAAACTCTACCTCCTCAGTCTGAACGCAAAATACCCTTTGCTGTAGAAAAATTCAATATTGATCAGCAAACCATGGGAATGTTAGAAGAAATGGGTGTAATTTATGAAGATACAGCTAAAGAGGACATAGATAGGTTTTATATGCCTGAAATTTTCCGCGAAGGGTTAGGTTTTTCAGGTCAAGGTGCGCGACCTAGAATAGTAGCGTTGAAGCGTCGGGTACTAGGGAAAGGGATTTTCGCAAATCTTCAGTGAATAGTCGAATAAATAACAACGGACAACTGACAACTAAACTAATCACTAATTTGCATTTTGCTTAAAATTCGTCGTGAGACATTAAAAAATACCAAACCTAAAATTGTCAGCATGAGGAAATCAAACCAAACTCCTGACCAACCTGTACCCCGCAAAAAAGCATCACGAGTAATATTAATATAATAACGGGCAGGAACTACGTTAGTTACAAGTGAAAGAGGAAAAGGAATATTATTGAGAGGATAAATAAAACCAGATAATAATAAAGAAGTAATAAACCCCACCAGAGAAATAATTTGCACGGCGGAATTTTGGTTATTGCTACGGACTCCAACTAGTAACCCAAACATAACGCTATCTATTAAAAATATTAAAGTTCCTAATAATAAAGTAATCGGATTATTAACCAAGCCGACTTGAAAAATAATTGTCCCTAATCCTATGACAATTAATGCTTCAGTCATGGCAATTAATAGATAAGCCATACCTTTACCTAATAACAATTCTGTGGCACTAATACTAGAAGCATAAACTTGTAAAATCGTCCCTTTTTCTTTTTCTCGTACCATAGCAATTGCTGTTAGTAAAGATGGGAAAATCCACAAAATTACACCATACACTCCTGGAACAATATATAGGGATTCTAATCTACCAGGGTTAAACCATAAACGGATTCTAGCTGTAATTCTTTTGGTAGCTGGTAAAAGTCCCTTTTAACAGCTTGAAATTTACCAAAGACCCGATTGAGATTATTCGCATAAATAGCAATTTGTGAAGATGGTAATTGGTAATTGGTAATGGGTAATAGGGAAGAATTTTTTTCTCTATGAATATTCTCATTTATTTCTTGACTTTTATTTCCGCCACGAGAACGAGGAAATTGTAAAAATGGTGGTGCAGAACCTTGTTGTCGGAGACGAGTAACAAAGACATTTTCTAAAGTGGGTTCACCATGTTCAATATTGGGATGATATTGTTTTAGTAATTCATTTACTTGGGTTTCACCTATAGTTATATCTTCAACTAAAACATCCAAGCGATTCCTACGGAGCGCTTCGCTATCGCCAAAAGTTTGCACATCAACTATATTTGTATGTAAATTCTGCAAGAGAATTTTCTCGCTGATTTCCAAATTGGCGGTTTTTACTTCCAAACGATGTAAGCCTAAATGGTTGCGTAAAGCCGCTGGAGTGCCAATTTCATGAATTTGACCACTATACATCAACGCCACAAGATGACAGCGTTCAGCCTCATCTAGATAGGGTGTGGCTACCACAATTGTCATTCCTTCTGCTGATAATTCCGCTAACACATCCCAAAATTCTCGCCGAGAAACTGGATCAACTCCCGTAGTTGGTTCATCTAATAATAAAACTTCCGGTTGGGAAACCAAAGCACAACATAAAGCCAGCTTTTGTTTCATTCCTCCTGATAATTCACCCGCCAACCGTGAGCCAAATCGTTCTAAACTCATTAATGTGAGATATTTATGACGGCGTTCCCATAACAAATCATCATCAACCTGTCGCAAACCTCCCGCATAACGCAAATTTTCATCAATACTCAAATCCAAATATAGAGAAAATTGTTGTGTTAAATATCCCGTCATTAACCGCGCATCTCTTGCAGGTTGACCAAATACCAAAACATCCCCAGCAGTCGCTTCCATCACACCACCTAAAATATGAAAAGTGGTAGTTTTCCCCGCACCGTCAGGACCAATTAAACCAAACATTTCGCCCTTATTCACAGTAAAATTAATTCCCTTAACTGCGGCTAACTTGCCATAATGTTTATGTAAATTATTAACCTTAATAGCCTCTGTTTGCGAATTGGTAATTGGTAATTGGTGATTGGTAATTGATAATTGGTAATTAGTCATTATTAACTTTCCCTATGACCTACACATAAATTATTTTAAACACTCATTTCTCTGTGACCTCTGTGTCTCTGTGGTTCGTTTTTCTTAAAACCTAACTTTTACCTTGTAACTTAATTTCCGCGTCTGCCGGCGGTTAATTCTCGCTAATTTTACTTCTGCCTCTGTTTGCTTAACTTGGGCTTGTGTTTGTAATAATTGAGCCTTAGCCGCGGCTACGTTAGATTTTGCCTGTTGAATTCGTCCTTGGGTATCCCCTTCCGACTGCTGTAAATTGAGTTTTGCTTCCCTAATTTGACTATTAATTTGTTCAATTTCACTTTGCACCCTATCCACATCTGCAATTGCCTGTTGTTCATCAGATTGTGCAGATGTTATCCTAGCCTCAGTTCCTCTTAATTGTTCTTGTAATAATTGATCATTACTGTCATCTAATTTAATTAATTCTTGTCCCTTTTTAACATAAGCCCCTTCTCGGAAAGCAATTGACTCAATTCTTCCCGAACGCTTAATCCCAATTTCGGTTTCATAACCTTCAATTCTGCCACTTAGTTTCAGTGTATCTACTGCTTTTTGTGGTTGAGTTCGCCACACTGCATAACTAATACCACCTCCCACAACTAACAACCCCAATAACAAAGGAATTGGTTTTTTACCCTTCTGCTGCTTAGATGGTGGGATAGGAACATTAGTAAAATTGTCTGGAGATATTGGCGCAGTTTGAGACATAGTAGTTTAGAACCTGTTAAATATCCGGGTGGTTTAGGTTTAAAATTTAATTGACCGTTGAGGAACAAAGAACGTAATTCTTTAAAAGATTTAAATTTATTTTATCCTATCCCCCCGGATAGGATATTATGCTACAAATTGAGAGAGATCATCTAGTAATTGTCTAGGCTTGTCTCCCTGTTCTAGTTATCTTGAGGAACTCATTGTGGTTGCAACCCCGGAAAAACTGCACGCTACCCATAGCCACGAGCATATACCCAGTAAAGACCGTGTAGCCGTGTTACTGATGGGCTATGGCGAAGTCGAAAGCTACGAAGATTTTGCTAACTATAACGAACAAGCTTTAAATTTACTAACTGCTAAATTCGCTCCTGTTCCTACTTGGATTTATCCCCCTTTAGCCAAACTTCTGGCATTATTTGATCGTCATGAATGGGGACACACACATCATGATTTTATCTCCCCACATAATGCCATTTTTGAAAGACAAAGAGCCGGGATTGAACACGAGTTACAACATAAATGGGGTAATGGTGTTCAAGTTTTCAAAGCTTTTAACTTTTGCGCTCCTTTTTTACCAAATCAAGTTTTAGCCGAAATTAAAGATCAAGGCTTTAGCAAACTGCTGATTTATCCATTATTGGTTGTTGATTCCATTTTTACCAGTGGTATTGCGATTGAACAAGTAAATAATGCTCTGGTAGAATTAGCCGATGGTGATGAACATTGGATCAAAGCCCAAAGATATATTCCTTCTTTCTACAATGAGCCAAAATATATTGATTTAATGGCGCATTTGGTAGAAGAAAAAATTCATACTGATTTGGCTACAGGTTATCTACCGTCGCAAATTGGGATTATCTTGATGAATCATGGTTGTCCCCACAAAGCGAAAGGTTTTACTTCGGGAATTGATGAAAGTCAAGCCATGTATGAGTTAGTAAGAAATAAGTTAATTAACAATTACCCGTTAATTTCTGTGGGTTGGTTGAACCATGACACACCGTTAATTGAATGGACTCAACCAAATGCTACAGTAGCTGCTCAAAATTTGATTCAATTGGGTGCAAAGGCGTTGCTATTTATGCCCATTGGTTTTGCGACAGAAAATCATGAAACTTTGTTAGATGTGCATCACATTATTCATGATTTGGAAAAACAACATCCAGATGTAGATTATTTACAGATGGCTTGTGTTAATGATGATCCACAATTTTTAGCGATGGTTGCTGAATGGGCAAATGCACATATTGCTGAGTTGATGGAAACTGAAGGTATGGCTGTTAATTCACAATCAGCTATTACTCACCACCATCACCATCATTAAAAAGAATCTGTAAGGGCGCAGGAACTGCGCCCATTAACTCTGGAATTTATCTAACCGCAGAGGCGCAGAGGACGCAGAGTAAAAAAATTAATTCCCTACTAGTGGTGCATTTAAAGTCTTCTCAATGCGATCGCGTGTTTCTAATAAGAAAGCTTGAGTATATTCATCTTCAGAATTTACCCGTCTTAATTGATTATTTAATTCTAGATCCTTAATCCGTGTTAAGCGATCGCTTGCCAATAAATCCCGTAACACCGCAGTCTGCACCAACAAGACTAAATCATGAATCGGATAATCTAACCAATGGGTAATACCATTTCCCACCCCACCAAGGTAAATTTCCCTATTTCTGTATTATATCTTTACTCATTTTGATTATTTGCAGGTGACAACTGTTGTAATTTCAATTCTGCTTCGGAAATTTGTTTTTGCACTAATTGAAGTTGTCCTTCAGCAATCTTTTTTTGTGTTTCTAATAACTCTGTTTCCCTAACAATCTTTTGCATTCTGATTTTATGTGAATCAGTTCTACCGGGCTGAAAAATCAATCCTAGATACACTGTTACATTATTAGAATCAAGAGTATTTACACCCGCAGAAACATTAAACCCAAAATCATTTTCTGTATTCACAGGAGTATCAATAGAATGATTCAGCGGATATATATTGGGAAAGTTAAATACATTAAGATTGCTATTTTGATTAGGAGTCTGAAAAACATTATTGTAATCCCCTGTTACTTGAGAATTGCTATTAGTGCTTTGGGGAGCAGATTGAGAGAAAGCAGGTTCATTTACCAGTAATTCCGATATTAGCAGATAACTAATGCTAGTAGTAAAGAAAAAGATTTTTTTTGTGAACATAATTTGTTTTTACCCCTGATATTGAAGACAAAATTCCAGTTTAATCGATCAAGTATTACCCTTCAAAAATTCTAACTATGTAACCATGGATTATTCTAATTGAGAATCATGATCAATTCTTTATTTTCATTATCCAAAAATTTGTTGTTTTAAGGTACATAAATAATTAAAATATGCTGGATATCACCACTCCCTCCACTTTCTTGAGAAATCTGTGTGTTTGCTCCTATCAATTCTACTCGCAAAGTAGATCCAATAGACTTGTCAACACCATTAATTTCTATAATATTTTTACCTTTTTTTAAAAGCTTCAAAAGAGAAATTTCTGTACTATTACCTTCTATTTTTTTAATATTCTTGCCATTTAGTTTAATATTTCCAGAGAAATTATTGGCAGTATTAATTTTTAAAAGCAAGTTTTCTTTGAGATCATCCTCAGTTAAATTAATAGTCGTTTCTTGTTTGCTATCCTTGAGATAATGAGAATTAGCAAAAACTAAATTAGGCATGAAAACAGTCATACTTAGAGTTAAAATAGCGGCACAAAATGTCATATTAACTATTTGCTTAATATTCATTTTTCCTTTGTCCTATTGTGTGGGTAATTAAAATATTTATTTTTTAAACATTGAATTTTTTAGGAAGAGTTTAGCAAAACTAAACCCTTACATAAAAATCACAAAAAACGAAAAATTCCTAATTTCTAGCGATTAAAATTCTTAGGTGTTTTAACATTTATGGGTATAACTACACTATTGTTAATAGTTGATCCATTAACACCTGTAGGATTACCTCTACCACCTCGTATTTGCTGATTTACATTTTGTTGTTGTTCAGCTTGTCCTTGACCGCCAATATTCACTTGTGTTGCAGTAGAAGAATTAACATTTCCCGTACAAGGTCCTGTACTTTCCATTTCGATATTAGAACCTTGTTTCGCTGGAAGTCGGGAAATATTTAATTGGACACCAACATGAGAATTTACACACTGAGCAAAGGCAGATTCTGTAAATACTGTTGTCAATGTCAGAACTAATAAGGCCGATATACTACTTGTAGACAAAAGATTGCACTGCATTTATACCCTCCTAATCACAATTAATTACAAGAAACGGATAAAGTAGTTGTTTGAGTTCTTTGCTGGTTAGAACCTCTAGTTTTTATAGTTTGTTGGCTCACAGCTTCATTGTTAGACTCAGTACAATTCCGTCTCAATGTGTTGATATTTCTACTTCTATTCACAGAATCTACAGTTCTCCGGGTACGGGATATATCAGGTCGAGAATTTAACTTCGTTTTCCCTGTATTTACCGTAGTATTTCCTCGATAGTCTCTATTAATTTTGATTTTTCCCACTTGCATATTCATTTCACCCGCTTGAGCTACCATAGGGAATAGCAAAGCCAATGTAACTAGTAAAAGTTTAAGTTTGCCAAATTGCACGAGTAATGTACCTAAACTAAATTTACAGAGAAAAAGTAGAGATAAAGCCAATAATTGTATTACCCCTACATTCAATCTACCAATAAGCAGTAATTACCAACCTAAGGAGCTTACTGTCTCTCTCTGACGGTGCGTTTTTCTTTGTACCCTTGTCTTGTCTGCTGGTTAGTTAGGTTACCATCTCCAAGCACATCAGAATTTTGACGAGCATCTTGGATATTTGCAGAGTCTCCAGGGACTCCATCTCCAGATCTGTTAACTTTTCGGTTTACTTGTCCGCGTTGGTCGACTCTTTGATTAGTGACGTTACCAGTACCTGTAATTACAGAATTTTGGTCTGATGTTTGGACGTTACCAATCTCATCAGCATTAGCAGGAATAGCAGCAGTAGCAATAGCTCCAACAGTTAGTAAAGCCAAGATAAGTTTATTCATGGTTAATCCTATGAGTTTAACAATGTAAGTTTGACCTTTTTACTCAGATTTCATTCCATTTTGAGAATAAAAGTCTAAAAGCACCCCCGCCCGTCTTTTGTTCTCTATTTTTCATTTCTGTCTGAGCTATACACTGACTTTACAGCATATACAACAGTATGTCAACTATTTGTGATAGGTATGTCAACTACTTGTTACAAAAGCTTAGAGTTTGTTAGCTCTTACGTCTCTTTTATGGTGATTGAGGATTGATGATAACAAAACCCTTACGGGACAAGGGTTATAAACAATTATTTCCATATTTTCAATGAAATGCCTACACAATAGGGCTTTTAATGATTTTGAACCAGGTTTTCCATAAAAATAACCGAAGAACCAGTTTGTTTAAAAAGATTTCATCTACATTAGCGGTTTTTCTTTCTATTTCTATATCTGAATTACGATGATTATTTAGGGCTTGCTGAATAAACCTAAAACCATTTATTAACAAAGGGTTTCGCGGATTTTTACCACAAAAAAGTGCAAGGTTTTGGCTGATGGTGTCTCAAAATAGGTGCATTTTTCCTTGTCGGATTTGGAAAATTGAGGATATCCATATAGCTAAAACTGTTCCCTGTTCCCAGTTAAGAGTTCCCTGCCTTCACAGACAACTTATTCAGCAAACCCTATTTATTAATGATTGAGCGTTAGCAGTTCCTATAGACACAAATAGACTATTTAAAAAAAATGAGAGATAAAGTAAATTTATTCATTCCCGAAGTTCCTGATAATTATTGTTTGATAGATGCAGAAACATTTATAGCAACCGCTAATACTATTTTTTATGAAGATGCCCTTTGGGAATGTAGATCCGAGAATCCCTACCCATGGAACGTCTCTACAAGGGTTACAGATAACAGATATGGCATATTTAATTTTCACTCCTATATCTAATTCGTAACTGATTGGGCTTCCTGATACATAATTTCCTGGAAGTGAATCATATCTTTTTGGGGATCAGCCAAACTAACTTTCACTAATAAATTTTCTCCCAAACTGACAGAACGCCGGAAGGACATAGGCAATTGTAAACCCAAATCTTCTAATAAAATTAGTCCTAAATTGCTATCTTCTCGTAACCACATTAATACCGTTACCTGCCAAACTTGTTCAGGATGACGACGTAAATATTCTAAAGCGTAATATCTATTAGTTTGTCGTTCCACCATTGTTGCTTCTTGAGTGATGCTGCTGACCGTCATCATCACTTCTTTGAGTTGTTCAGCAGAGAAGGGTAAACCTTCGCCGCGTAAATGTGCTTTCAGTTGGAAGTGAGTGAGTAAGTCGCTATAACGACGAATGGGAGAGGTTGCTTGAGTGTAGGTATCTAAACCCAGCCCAGCGTGACGCATCGGTGTAATGCTCATTTCACTCTTAGGCATACAGCGACGCATTGCACAAGAACGCACAAAACCAGCGGGGAGTTGCAGTAATTCCTCGTCTGGGGGTAATTCTGGTTGGGGTTGACCACGAAAGGGGAGAGGGATATTATGGGTTTGACCATAACGGGCTGCTACTTCGCCAGCAAGAATCATCATTTCTGCGACTAATTGGCGGGATGAAGAATCATCTAAAACATCAATATTAATATTATCGTCTTTGACTTTGATCATGGCTTCGGGCATATTGATACTGATAGCGCCTTGACCATAACGCCAATTTTTGCGGATTTTTGCCCAATTAGCGATCGCCTCAATTTCCGGTTCAGCCTGTACTCCCAACTCCAACATCTCATCAACATCCTCGTAGGTAAGACGATAGGTAGGCTTGATCAAACCAGCGTGGATACAATAATCTTCAACCGCCCCAACTTCATCTAAAATCACCCCAAAGCTGAGGGCGCAACAGACCTTCCCCTGCACCAAACTCATGGGACCTGTAGCCAACACCTCTGGAAACATAGGAATCATCCCCGTCGGTAAATAAACCGTACTCCCCCGTTTTCTGGCTTCCAAATCCAACTCATCATCTGGCATTAATAAGCGGGTGGGGTCAGCAATATGTACCCATAACCGTTGCTTACCATCTGGTAATACCTCCCAACTCAAACCATCGTCTATTTCCGTAGTGCTTTCATCATCAATGGTGTACACCTTGAGATGTGTAAGATCAAGACGGTTTGTGTCCAAATCTGTAGGAGGAAAATCCCAACGTTTTTGCGCCACTTCTAATACCTTTTGCGGAAATTGAACGGAGATTGATGAACGGCGCAGAAACAGATTCTCATGGGAAGTCCACCAACCCAAATCTATCAAAAGTTGAAATGCCGCCTGGGGCGTAGCAGAACGTCCCAGCATATTCATAGTTTCTAATACTGGGGCTGAAGGCGGACAAGCACGAGCTAAAGAGTCGTAATTTACCTTGAGCATGACAACATCAGCTAACAAAGTCGCATACTTTTCTATGGCTTCTAAGCGTTGGCGGTCTAGTCGTTGCCATTCTACTACTTGTCCCTGAAGTGCCTGTTCTACACGGGCTAAAAATTCCTGCTGTCCCCTGGCTTTTTGGGATTCTACTTCAATCTGGTGTTTGCGTTCTGCTACTTGTGCCGTGCTGCGGGGTTCGTAAGCGTCTCCTTTTTGTTTGAAATAGAGTTTATCCTCCGATAACAAATAATGGGCTGCATAACACTGAGGAAGCGTGGATTCCGAAAATAATATATTTGCCAATTGGCTAGGAGTGACAGTTTCTCCATCTTCAATGAGTAGTTCCCACGCTATCTCTAGACTTGATGGATCTAGATAAGGTTGGACTTGACTTAAGAAATCAGCGATTTCGCCTGGTTTATAGGTTTGTCCATTCACTGTGTAGGTAAATTGGCGAGGTGCAAGACTGTGGGATTGACCACGTTCATCTACTACAAACCAACGAGTTTTACCGTCTGGACGATCCACCACTCCTAGACGGCGATCGCTTTGAACCCTAAATTCAACTAACGTCCCCTTATCCACAACTGTCGCACTTTAATATTTTTAGATTTTTAGACTGGAGATTGCGGATTAAATAACGGGTATTTAATCCTTTAAGTAGGTGAACACAATAAAACCAAACTGTGTAAAGAAATGTAAAATCGCCCAAACCCTCTTCACTCTTGCCTCTTGCCTCTTGCCTTTTGCCTTGCCATAACGACAATTTTCAACGCTCACCTACTTATTTAATAATTTGCTATGAAGAATGCTATCACCTTTGACAATTTCATTCTCAAATTTAGCGATATCGTACCATTTTTGAGAATGAATTAATTAAATGTTTTTGGCAATTTCCTAACATTAAATATTAAATTTTAGATTTTGGACTCAAAGTAACCAGGCAATATCCATGCAAATGCTACTTTTTTTGGACAATCCAAAATCCAAAATCCAAAATATTCTTAACCTTCGGCGTTAATGAAGGGTAACAAAGCCACAATCCGGGCGCGTTTAATGGCTAAAGTCAGGGCGCGTTGTTGCTGACAGGTTAAACCAGTGATTCTCCGAGGCAAAATTTTACCACGTTCGGTAAGAAACTTCCGCAACAAATCTACATCTTTGTAATCAATGGCATCTCCGGGCTTAATTGGAGAAAGGCGACGACGATAGTAACTCATTCTTACTTAATTTCCTTGTGAACTGTGTGTTTATTGCAGTGGGTACAGAACTTTTTCAGTTCTAAACGGTTGGTTGTGTTCCTACGGTTCTTGGTACTGGTATAACGAGATACGCCAGGAGAACGTTTATCTGGATTTGTCCGACACTCGGTGCATTCTAGTGTCACTATTATGCGCGCACCTTTACTTTTAGCCATAATCTTACAAACTGTAAAGCCTGGAGGATAATTAACACAAATGGTTATTATCT
Source organism: Dolichospermum lemmermannii CS-548 (assembly GCF_028330815.1). Lineage (NCBI taxonomy): Bacteria > Bacillati > Cyanobacteriota > Cyanophyceae > Nostocales > Aphanizomenonaceae > Dolichospermum > Dolichospermum lemmermannii. The sequence continues at coordinate 1,019 of NZ_JAQMTJ010000260.1, read as the reverse complement.
CATATTTCGGGGAAATTTTTCAACCAACCGTTTAATTTTTATATCTAATGAATAACCCCGACGGGAAGAAACTATAACCGTCCGAAAAAAGCGGTCATGGAAAGCCTGACGCATCTGAGTATCAGATAAAGCTGCACCCCCGTCAATGATTAAGGGAAGCAATAATACAACAGCGGCGGGGTTGAGGATGATATTCCCCAAAAAAATGGATAATAATAAGCTAGAAAAGCAAATAATCCCTTCTCGCAGTAATAAGGTCTGAAACTGGGGGATTCTATTGACTATTTCGCCATTTGCAACTTCTAGGATCTTTAAATCAAATGCCCAACGGCCTAAACTTTGTCCTTGATTGTTGTAAACTATGATGACGCGGAAAATTAGCCAAGCAAAAATAAAAACAAAGATTTGGGTAAATTGAATCCCGATTTGATTACTTATGAAAATAGAACTCAGGAACCATGCACAGAAGAAGTCAAGAGCTAAGGCCATACCTCGACGGGTAAGATCCCCTTTTGGTAAGTGTCTTTGATTGACTTTAACAAGAGTCATAGCCTTTACCTCGCTGGTGGTAAAATAGTGAGTTTATTTAGATTTGTATCAATTTACATCAGGATAAACTGATTAAACTCCATCTATAGCGATAAGCGATATCACTGTTAAAGATCAAGAATTTGAAAATGATATTATGGCAGAAATCAAAGCTGTGCGTCAGCAAAACCGCCAAAAATGAAATTTCGGGTAGTCTTTGACACTAACATTTGGATTTGCATTTTATTGAGAGGGCGAGTCACATTACCAATTTTAGCAGCATTTAACACTATCGCGTAATTCCCCGTCCTCAACTCTTAGTAGGTCGGGGATGTAAGCGAGTCATAAAAGAAACGTCTGGATAATTAATTTTCAACACAGTTGAAAGAAATTATTCAGACAGTTGAATTTATGACAACTATATTTTATTTATTCCTTTGGGATCAATGTATTTATCTACAAAGCAAGCAGCTCCACGCTCATTGACTGTC
>NZ_JAQMTJ010000259.1:0-15384 GCF_028330815.1 Dolichospermum lemmermannii CS-548 | reverse complement strand
TATTCGGAACCATTACAGTTACTCAAAATATTTATTGACTTTAAATTAACTACAAAACTCTCGTATATATTTAATATTATGAACCTATTGTCAGAAAATGTCAATAGATGTCTGAAGATTTGATGTCCTATTCTTTACTCCAAATCTGGGGATATTTTAAGTGCAGGCTATTTCATGCAAGCTATTACAAATTTAAATTGATTGCTATATATGTCTGATTACAACTGGAAATTTGTAAGACTAATTTTGTCTTGGCAAGGTGTATTTACTATAATTATTGCTAGTTGCTTATTAATTCTCAACTTAGTTACCGCACCAGCTATTGCTCAAAAGGGACAGGATTGTCGGGTATCATCAAAAGCAACTCAAGAAAAAGAAAAATTACGTTTATTAGCTTTTAAAGGCAATAAAGAGGCAGAAAGTCGCTATCAGAAATTACTCAAACAGCATACACAAGAATTAAAAACCTGTCGTAGTCAGACTTGGCCACAAACTCAAGCTATTTGGTTGCGCTTGTATCCCTGCGATATCCAGCCGGGAGTAGTTGATCAAATTATGGACCGCATTGTCAACCAAGGCTATAACCAAGTTTATTTAGAAGTATTTTATGATGGCCGGGTACTATTACCAGCCGCAGCTAACCCAACTGTTTGGCCTGCTGTGGTTCGCATTCTTGGTGCAGAAAAATTTGATTTATTGGCATTAGCAATTAAAAAAGGGCAACAACGCGGGTTGAAAGTTTATGCTTGGATGTTTACGAATAACTTTGGTTATACTTATGCTCAACGGGCAGATAGACAAAATGCGATCGCTCGTAATGGCAAAAATCAAACCAGCTTATCCGTAGTAGAAGATAGTTCTCAAGTCTTCATTGATCCTTACAACACTCAGGCTAAAAACGATTACTACCGCATGATACAACAGGTTATACGCCGTCGTCCAGATGGTATTCTCTTCGATTATGTTCGCTATCCTCGTCAAATTGGTAATGATTCTATTGCTACCAAAGTTCATGATTTATGGCTATTTACCCCTGCTACCCAAGAAATCTTATTTCGTCGCGCCAAAAATTCCAAAGGATTAGAATTAATTCGCCGTTTTCTCACCAGAGGATATGTGAGTGCTGGTGATATAACAGAAATTGATAAACGCTATCCTCAAGAAGATGAACCCATGTGGGAGGGGCGTATTCCTCGAAAAAAACAGAAATCTTTGCCTTCCCCAGCGGAAAAACAGCGGGTTTTGCAATTGGATTTATGGTTATTCACTGTTGCTCATGCTATGCAAGGTATCTTAGATTTTGTGGCTTTAGCAAGTTACCCAGCCAAACAAAAAGGTATTCCCGCTGGAGTGGTATTTTTTCCCGAAGGTAATCAAGCTTTAGGACAAGGGTATGATTCCCGGTTGCAACCTTGGGATAGGTTTTCTAGTAACTTACAATGGCATCCCATGTCCTATGCAAATTGCGGTAATGTTGATTGTATTGTGGCACAAGTTCGACAGGTTTTGAAGATGGCACAACCAGGGACAAAAGTGATTCCGGCTTTAGCTGGTAAGTGGGGAGAATCAATTAGTAATCGTCCATCTTTGGAAGTGCAAATGCAAGCTCTCCGGCAATTATCTCCTCAAATTAAGGGTGTTAGTCATTTTGCTTATTCTTGGCAATATCCTCAAGATGATAATGAACGCAAATCTTGTAATGTTCGCTAAATCGTTATAATTCAGTAGGGGAGGGGAAACCCTGCCCTTTTAAGTTTAATTTAAATTTTTAATTCTCCAGTTTTGTTGTATTTTTGCAATATTCCCATGACAACTGCTGGTATTTCTAAATGGGGAAGAATTCCAGTGTCGGGTATTTCGTGAAAACCTATAATTGCACCAGGATTTAAATTTGCTAACCGTCGTCCTAATTGCATATTTGTAAATTGGGCTTTTTCTCCCCACAACATGACAGTTGGAACTTGAAGTTGCTGAATATATAAACTCAAATCAAAATAAAGATTTCCGCGTAAGAAGGACAAAGCCGCAAACTTGGCTTGATATTGTTGTGCAGAACTTAAATAAGCTGATACCATTTCTTGGGTAACTCTTTCTGGTTTAGCAAACAGAAAACTTTGCAAAAAGTTCCTAACTGCAATTTCATTTTCTGCACCTAAAGCATAAATTAAATTATCTACCAACGGTGTATTAATTAAAGAAAGTGGTAATCTCCTTCCTGCACCTTCTCCAAAATCGTTAAAACCGGAAGGACAAACTAAAAACAAAGCTTTAAATAAGTCTGGATAAGTAACAGCAAGACGAATAGTTAAAGCCGCTGTTAAAGAAGATGCTACTACAGTTACAGGTTGATTACAGGTTTGAGTAATAAATTCAAGAATCGTCGTTAAATAATCTTGAATTTGATAATCTCGCACGGGGTGAGCAGATTTTCCCCACCCAATTAAATCCGGGGCTAAAATTCGATAGTTTGACGCATAAGCCGGGTAAATTTTCGACCATTCATAAGCAGACGCACCCCCACCAAAGTTATGTAAAAATAATAATGGTGGTAAATCTTGATCTTTGCTATTTTCCCAAGGGGCGCTAATTTGGGTATAGTAAACCATTGCCCCTAAAGATGTATGAATAAATTTACTACCAAACCCAGGAGGTTGAAATTGCAGCATAATTATGAAAGTGAATCTTTGGTAATTTGTACAAGTTGATTGATATTATCACTATTAATATTATAGGCAGCCCCAAACCCAATGACGAAACGTCCGGTATTCGGTGTAAGTTGCAAAATCCGAAAATCGGGTAAACTGCGTAATGTCGTAATCAATTCTCCAAAACGAATTTCAAATTTATCAACAACTTCCTGCCATTTCTCTGTTTCCCTGGCTATCAAATTTGCGGTACAATCAAAATTTAACCGCCGACGGGCAAAAATCTGTTGAGTTTTAACTTCGTCGTCAATAAATAAAACATTCACAAAAGGATGATCCTGAATATTTTGGGTGTGAGTAGCTAGTCCACTTACATAAATATAGATATTTTTATCATCGTCCATAATAAAAGGAGCATAACTAGCATTAGGAGTTCCTTGTTTATTTACTGTACTAATGATAATGCTAGTAAATTCTGTGGGAAATTTCTCATATTCAGCTTGGGCTTTTTCAGATTGATTCATCGCAATTATCCTAATTTATAAAAATTATAATACCATTTTTAAGAACAATAAAAATTCCTCCTTAACCTCTTCTCTCTGTGTCCTCTGTGCCTCTGTGGTTAGATAAATTACCTTTAAACCGCAGACGAGATATTTCTGAAGTTACATCAAAAAGGCTGTATAGCAATACTATTTGAGTTTAAAGAATATTCTTTTTAACCAACCACAGAGGCACAGAGAGCGCAGAGAAAGAGGAAAATGAATTATATCCGGGAGTTGATATTTTATCTACTATATACTCGAAAGTTGATACAATAAGACTAAAATAACATGATTAAATCGTAACTATGAATAATAACAATCGTTCTCGATGGGATTTATGCAGGTTTATTAAAACCCTAACTTACTTTGAAGTATTTCCGGTTCTGAACTGGATAGAAAAAATCTTTCAAGGTACTCCTAAAAATAATCAAGATAAACCAAAAGAAGGAAGAAATATGGCTGTAATTCTGGTAGCTGGGGCGACGGGTGGTGTGGGTAAACGAGTTGTCAAAAAATTGATAGCACAAGGCTATAATGTCCGTTGTTTAGTTCGAGATATTGCAAAAGCGCGGACAATTCTGGGTGATGATATTGATTTGGTAGTTGGGGATATTACGAAATCAGAGACTTTGACAAATTTAGTTATGGCTAATATTCAAGCTGTAATTTGTTGTACGTCGGTGCGTGTTCAACCTGTGGAGGGAGATACACCAGATAGGGCAAAATATAATCAAGGGGTGAAATTCTATCTACCGGAAATTGTCGGAGATACACCAGAAAATGTTGAATATCAAGGTGTGAAAAATTTAGTTGCAGCCGCTGCAAAGTATCTAGTTTCTGTGGGTGAAAAACCGATATTTGATTTTACTAAACCATCAGATGAAATCAAAAATATCTGGGGCGCTTTAGATGATGTGGTTATGGGTGGTGTTAGTTCCAGTAGTTTTCAAATTAGGGAAAATACAGCAGTATTCACAGGTAATGTTTCTACTGCTAATTCTGGGGGTTTTGCTTCAGTAAGAACTAAGAATTTTTCACCATTAGTTGATTTATCTGGTTATCAAGGTGTGAAATTGCGGGTTAAAGGTGACGGTCAACGTTATAAAATATTTATCCGCACAGAGTCAACTTGGGACGGTGTTGGTTATAGTTATTCTTTTGATACTGTTGCTAATAATTGGCTGGATATTCAGATTCCTTTTCCAGATTTAGTTCCGGTTTTTCGTGCCAAAATTGTTAAAGATTGTCCACCAATGGACGTTAGTAAAGTTTGTTCTTTGCAATTAATGTTGAGTAAGTTTGAATATGATGGTGCTTTAAATCCTGCTTTTAATCCGGGGATTTTTGCGCTGGAAGTTGCATCAATTCAAGCCTATGGTGGGGAAACTTTACCTCAATTTGTATTAATCAGTTCTGCTGGGGTAACTCGTCCCGGAAGACCAGGCATTAATTTAGATGAAGAACCACCAGCAGTGAGATTAAATGACCAATTGGGAGGAATTTTAACTTGGAAGTTGCGAGGGGAAGAAAGTGTTAAAGCTAGTGGGATTCCTTATACAATTATTCGACCTTGTGCTTTGACAGAATCAGCAGGAGGGAAGGAATTAATCTTTGAACAAGGTGATAATATTAGAGGAAAAATTAGCCGTGATGATGTTGCGGAAATTTGTGTACAAGCAATTAAAGAACCAAAAGCCAGTAATCTCACTTTTGAAGTTAAAGAAAGTGAAGTAATTGCTGATAATTTAGATTGGAAACGGCTATTTTCTTCTTTGCAAGTTGATAAATAGAACTTTAAGTAATTAGTGAATTTGTTGGGTTTCCTTTGTCAACCCAACCTACAATCAGAGTTAATCAACTGGAGAAACTTAATGTCAAGTAAAGATAAATCTGTTACGTATGAGGGTGGTTGTCATTGTGGTACGGTGCGGTTTCGGGTAGTAGTTAATAATCACAAAGTTGATGATTGTAATTGTTCAATTTGTGCTAAAAAAGGATTTTTGCATTTGATTGTCCCCCAAGAAAAGTTTAGTTTGCTACAAGGGGAAGATGTCTTAAAAACTTATAAATTTAATACGGAAGTAGCACAACATAAGTTTTGCAGTATTTGTGGAATTCATTCCTTTTATATTCCCCGTAGTCACCCTGATTGTATTGATGTTAATGTGCGGTGTTTAGACGGAAATATAATTGGCAATTTTGAAATTGTGCCTTTTGATGGTGTAAATTGGGAAGAAAATATTGATAAGTTACAAAGAGGTTAAATGATAATTATGATGGAAACTCAAGCACAACAAACAGAACAAGGAAATTATTCTTCACCACAAGATAGTTTATCTTTTTCCCGTGAAGACAATCGCAGTTTACCAAAATTACCTGCTGCTAAAGAACCTGAATCCCAATGGCAGCAAATTAGTAGACAAATTCTTGAATTCTTAAATCAACTGCCAGAGTATTTAGGCAGTATTTTTAACAACAATAAACAGGGTTTAATCACCCTAGTTTTAATTTTATCAGCTTTGGTCACAGTTAAGGTAGCGATCGCATTACTAGACGCTGTGAATGGTGTACCTTTGCTACAACCGATTTTCGAGTTAATTGGCATATTTTACTCTCTCTGGTTTGCTTTCCGCTATCTTCTCAAATTTGAGTCTCGGCAAGAATTATCCCAGAAATTTAACTCTTTCAAACAACAATCTTTAGGTTAAAGATTTTTTATCAAGCTAATAAAATGTAGGTTAGTTCTAGACTAGCTTACATTTTTTTATTTTGTCATGGAGGATGTCAAATATATCTATAGATAGAGAATTTTAATCAAAGTATTTTTATTAATTATATCCTAAGATAGTGTATTTATCTGCTAGAAAATTCTAAGCTAGTCCTGGTAATCCTAGAAAAGTACAAGGGGTTAATTGTATGAATGAGAAGATTACCGCAGATACTTATGATAGAGGCATAATTCCCGCTGAAACAGCAGCCCGAATCAAAAGAGAAGGAGTAAATTATAAACACTTGCCGACTGAAGAGGATCTTGCCAGCGCTGCCACTGATGACCAAACTGATATTTACAGTATTCGGACAACGGACGGTTATACTGTGGATAAAGAGGGGCTATTGAATAATTATCCAGTTGAACCGGAAATGTATTATGAAGTTCCTGGTGATGCGCGGGAAATAGCAGAACAAGAAAAAGCTGAACGAATACAGGAATTGCGAGAAGTAAATGCAGATAAAACAGGTTTATTAACAGAGGATTTTGATAAAAGAGGTAAAGGACCAGGAATGATCTAATTTACCATTTCTTTGATTTTCTCCCGAAATCCTAAAGCCGCATCTAAAGGGTCATCTGCTACTACATATTGCGCCAAAATTGACAAATCTAAGTTTGGCAATAATTCACTTTTTGCCACCAATTCATAACTTTCACCGCGCAGATGATAAATGGCAAATTGATTGTTTTGAAAAAACCAAACTTCTGCCACGCCTAATCTTTTGTAAACTTCTAATTTATCAATTCCCCCACTGGTGACTACGACTTCAATGGCAAGATCAGGAACTTCTTTTTCTATGCCTAGACAGTAGGATTCATCTGGTTCTACTCCTCCTCTTTTCGCTTGTTTACGGAAGGTGGTAGAACCAAGGGGAAAATAGCGAATGCGTTTTTCTTGAAAGTAAATTTCCAGCAAAGATCCAATAATTGTTTTGCGAATTTCATGACGGCGACTTGGTGACATTAATTCTATGACTCCATCTAAATATGTAACTCTATATTGTAAACTGTCACCCAAATCATTGAGTAAAGCTTCATAATTTTTCCAATTAACACCAGTGATAGTTTGCCGTTCTTCTGGATCTTCGGCTTGTAATAGTTCAGATAATTCTGAAAGTAAAAGCATATAATTTCCTTAAAACCGAATGATTGCTAACTTGATTATATTCTAATTTCCAGATCCCCGACTTCTCTGAGAAGTCAAGGATATATTTCAAAAATTGTAAATAAATGTAAAGCTACTAGCAAATAAAATCTTCACAGAATTAGGTTAATCTAATCCGGTACGTCACTCCCTGCGGTAGTCTAGATAAATGTTAATTTATCGCCTGGTTTGACAAATAGTTTTATGACTTCAGTTTCCAGTCCTGCACGCGTTATTCGTATTGGTTCACGTAAAAGCCAACTAGCTCTAGTTCAAACATACTGGGTACAAGCGGAACTCCAGAAAAGCTTTCCCCACATTACTTTTGAAGTCCATACCATGTCTACCCAAGGGGACAAAATCCTGGATGTGGCATTGGCTAAAATTGGCGATAAAGGACTATTTACCAAGGAACTGGAATTGGGCATGATCAATAAAGAGATTGATTTTGCTGTGCATTCTCTCAAGGATCTTCCCACCAATCTACCAGAAGGGTTGACACTGGCAGCGATTACAGAACGGGAAAACCCCGCAGACGCGGTGGTATTGCATGAAAAGCATAAAGGTCTGCAAATCGAGACTTTACCCGCAAATGCGGTAATTGGGACTTCTTCCCTGCGACGTTTGGCACAGTTACGCCATAAGTTCCCTGATTTTACCTTCAAAGATGTGCGGGGAAACTTGATCACACGCATGGCAAAACTGGATGCTGGTGAGTATGATGCTTTAATTTTAGCAGTAGCTGGTTTAGAAAGATTGGAAATGAGCGATCGCATCCATCAAGTTCTGACTCCTGAAATCTCCCTCCATGCCGTTGGACAAGGTGCTTTGGGGATAGAATGCCGGGCAGATGATACGGAAGTAATTAGCTTACTGAAAGCTATTGAACACCCGCAAACACGCGATCGCTGTTTAGCAGAAAGATCATTTTTACGAGTTTTAGAAGGTGGTTGTCAAGTTCCCATTGGTGTAAATACGGTAATTAATGGTGACGAATTAACTCTAAAAGGTCTGGTTGCCAGCGTTGATGGTCAACAAATAGTTAAAGATACCGTCACCGGTGCGGCTACTGATGCTGAAAAGTTAGGCGCACAACTAGCCAGTATGTTACGAGAACAAGGCGCTACAGAAATCTTAGAAAAAATCTTCACCGAGATTCAACGAGGATCATAGGGTAATAGGTGACAGGTGACAGGTTACAGGTAACAGCCAAGAGAAGAGAGTTTAATTACCCAATCACCAATTACCAATCACCAATTACCAATTACCAATCACCAATCACCAATTACCAATCACCAATTACCAATCACCAATTACCAATCACCAATTACCAATTACCAATTACCATGAGAATTTTATTTGTAGCAGCGGAAGCTGCTCCCATTGCCAAAGTTGGCGGTATGGGGGATGTTGTCGGTGCATTACCCAAGGTCTTGAGAGCAATGGGTCATGATGTACGGATTTTCATGCCTTACTATGGCTTTGTACCCGACAAAATGCCAGTTCCCAAAGAACCCATTTGGAAGGGAGCAGCCATGTTCCAGGAGTTTGCAGTTTACGAAAGTGTACTGCCTGGAACTGATGTTCCTTTGTATTTATTTCAACATCCATCTTTTTCACCTCGGCGGGTTTACGGTGGAGAAGATGAAGATTGGAGATTTACTTTATTTTCCAATGGGGCGGCGGAATTTTGCTGGAATTACTGGAAACCGGAAATTGTCCATTGTCATGATTGGCACACAGGAATGTTACCTGTGTGGTTGAATCAATCTCCAGATATTACCAGTGTATTCACCATTCACAACCTCGCTTATCAAGGTCCTTGGCGGTGGTATTTAGAGAAAATTACCTGGTGTCCCTGGTATATGCAAGGACACAATACCATGGCGGCCGCAGTCCAGTTTGCCAATAAGGTAAATACAGTTTCTCCTACCTATGCGGAGCAAATCAAAACACCTGCCTATGGTGAACAAATAGAAGGGTTATTATCTTTTATTGGCGGCAAATTATCAGGGATAATTAACGGCATAGATACGGAAATTTATGATCCTGCCAATGATAAATACATCACCCAAACCTTTACGATAGATACCCTTGATCAACGCAAAGCTAATAAAATAGCTCTGCAAGAAGAGGTGGGTTTAGAAGTTAATTCTAATGCCTTTCTCATCGGCATGGTGACAAGGTTGGTAGAGCAGAAAGGGATGGATTTAGTATTACAAATCCTTGACCGTTTCATGGCTTATACAGATGCTCAGTTTGTCTTGTTGGGAACAGGCGATCGCTATTATGAAACCCAAATGTGGCAACTCGCATCCCGCTATCCCGGACGGATGGCAACCTATCTTCTGTATAATGATGCCCTTTCACGCCGTATTTACGCGGGTACAGATGCTTTCCTAATGCCTAGCCGCTTTGAACCCTGCGGAATTAGCCAAATGATGGCTTTGCGTTATGGTTCTGTACCTATTGTTCGTCGGACAGGGGGATTGGTTGATACTGTCAGCCACTTTGATCCAGTCAATGAAGCAGGTACAGGTTATTGCTTTGACCGCTATGAACCTCTGGACTTATTTACCTGTATGATTCGCGCTTGGGAAGGTTTCCGCTTCAAACCTCAATGGCAAGAATTGCAAAAACGGGGGATGAGTGAAAACTTCAGTTGGTATGAATCCGCTAAAGAGTACGATAAACTCTATCGTTCTATCTATGGTTTACCAGATCCAGAACCGGAAGTAACACTAGAACCAACACTAGAAGCAAAACCAAAACTAATACAAAAATCAGTTTAAGGTGTTGTAGGAAGTTGGAATTTTAGACAATATTGATGGGGTATTTATCTGGAATACCCCTTTTTAATACACGATAGTATAGAATTAAAAAAAGATGGATTGGCTAGAGCGCGTCGCAGAAATTCGCAAAATTTGTAACGTGCCAGCACCAGCTCGAAATGTTGCTATTGCTAGAGTATGGGTAGATGAGACGTTTTCTGAGCTATTTGCTTTTAGTGGTAAGCTGTTGCGAGAAGGAGCGGTTGGTTTACCCAGTCAACCGATGTTTCAAACCTTTGACATTGCTGGACACCGAAGAGACTTAGACTCAGAGTACAAAATATTAGAAGCGATCGCCGAAAAATATACAAATAATAGAGAAGTAAAGGGTAAAATTGAATTATTTACTTCAAAGAGCCATGTGATTCGTGTGAGTATGTCATGAAGCAGTTTAGGCAAACTTTCCCGAACATTCAGCTAAATGTACATCACGGAAACATTGCATAAAGGAGTCGGTATAAATGTCAATTTGCAATTTACCCGCACCACTTAATCTTATTTTTCATGAGAATCATCTTTCCCCATGTTCAGATTTAGAAATAATTCAACTTGAACGACAACAAGGTATTAATCTGCCCAGCACTTACAAAGACTTTTTGAAGATAATGGGGCATGGGGCAGGTAAGTTTTTACGTGGTTCAGATTGCTTTTATCAGCATTTGCCACAAATTCAAGAATGGGCTAAACAGCTTTTAGTAGAAAATGATTTTCCTCAAACTTTACCGGAGGATGCTTTTGTATTTTTCATGCACCAGGGATATCAGTTCAGCTTTTTCAGACTTTCAGAAGGTGATAACCCACCAACTTATTCATATTGTGAAGGACAAGAACAGCCTTATTTTGTCAAAAGTCATGATCAGTTTAGTGAATTTCTATCTGTGGAAATCAATCTTTATTTAAAGTCTTTGATGCTGATAGCGAATTAGATATTAGCTAGATAAACAAAATTATGGTTCAGAACAAAGGATTTTAGATATGCAAAATAATGAACTATGATATAATAGTCAATGATTAATAATCAAATAGCAGTTACTTATGTCCTATAAAGTTAGTATTGTCATTGAAAAAGATGAGCATGGCTATTATGCTTATTGTCCTGAACTTCCTGGATGTCAATCTGAAGGTGATTCTTTAGAAACAGTACAAGCAAATATCAAAGAAGCTGTTGAATTATATATCGAAACATTATCAGAATTTGAAAAACAAGCACTTCAGCACAAAGAAATATTAACTATGACTTTGGAGGTAAAAGTTGCCTAAACTGCCCCGACTAACTGCCAAAGAAGTTGAAAAATTACTATTAAATGCTGGTTTTATGCAAATAAGAAGCAAAGGTAGTCACAGAATTTATTTTCGAGAAAATGTTAGAGTAGTGATTCCTTTTCATTCAGGTAAGGTCTTACATCCGAAAACGGTACAACAGGTTTTTACTGCTATTGAAAGTTTTGAAATTGAGAAAATAGAAGAGGAAATAAATCAAGACGAAGAAGATATTTAAGAGGATGTTTTAAAGGTATTTTCTGTCAGAATCAGGATTTCCAGGATTTAATGATTTGCAGGATGGTAATTTTTATGATTAAAGATGTAAGTTTTTATAAAAATGCCCAAATCCATGTAAAATACACCAAGTAAACTGGCAAATAAAGTTATATTATATAAATGATTTACCAGAATAAAATATTTTTAACTAGGTTTGTTATTTCATGGAGAAACTGCTCGAACTATGGCAACAATAAAATCTCAACGGAAAGTGCTATTATCTCATGGTGAAGATGGGTATTTTGTTGTCAAAGTACCAAGCTTACCCGGTTGTATCAGTCAGGGTAAAACTCGTGAGGAAGCTTTAGCTATAGATTTTTTTATTTATCAACCTCACAGCAACAAAGTTAAATTTTCTCATTACCATAATGAACACATCAACCACACCATTAACACGCTTAGATTTTTACTATCAGCAAATCAAGACAATTATTTTAGCGCGTCAAAACCCGATTACTGGTTTATTACCAGCGAGTACCGCTATTACTGCTCATGGCGATTATACAGATGCCTGGGTGCGGGATAATGTGTATAGTATTTTAGCTGTTTGGGGTTTAGCTTTAGCCTATCGCAAATTAGATCATGATCATGGTCGCACCTATGAATTAGAACATAGTGTTGTTAAACTAATGCGTGGTCTATTGTTTGCCATGATGCGACAATCTCATAAGGTTGAAAGATTTAAACATACACAATCTTTACTAGATGGACTTCACGCCAAATACAATACAGCCACAGGTGATATTGTTGTCGGTGATGATGAATGGGGACATTTGCAACTTGACGCGACATCTATTTTTTTATTAATGTTGGCACAAATGACCGCCAGCGGATTATCAATTATTTTTACATTGGATGAAGTTAACTTTGTCCAAAACCTAGTTTATTATATTGGTCGAGCTTACCGCACACCAGACTTTGGTATTTGGGAACGGGGAAATAAAATTAATCATGGTAGTGCAGAATTAAACGCCAGTTCTTTGGGAATGGCTAAAGCAGCTTTAGAATCTATAAATGGATTAAACTTATTTGGTGTTCATGGTAGTCAAGCATCAGTAATTCATGTTTTACCAGATGAAATCGCTAGAGCCAGAATTACTTTAGAATCATTATTACCCAGAGAATCAGGTTCTAAAGAAGTTGATGCGGCGTTGTTGAGTATTATTAGTTATCCCGCTTTTGCGGTGAAAGATGAAGCATTGCGAGAACGCACCTTTAAAGAAATTATTAGTAAACTCGCAGGAAAATATGGTTGTAAACGCTTTTTAAGAGATGGACATCAAACAGTTTTAGAAGATACTGAACGCTTACACTATGAACCGGGTGAACTTAAACAATTTGAACATATTGAATGTGAATGGCCATTATTTTTCACTTATTTAGTTCTTGATGGATTATTTCGCGGTGAACAAGCACAAGTTCAGAAATATCAAGAACTTTTAAGATCATTGTTGGTAGAACAGAACGGGTTACAGCTATTACCGGAAGTTTATTATGTTCCTGAAGAAAATATAGAAGCTGAGAAATTAGATCCTCAGTCTCAGTTAAGATTACCCAATGAAAATATTCCTTTAGTTTGGGCGCAAAGCTTATATTATCTGGGAGAAATGTTAAGTGAAGGCTTAATCTCACTAGGAGATATTGATCCTTTAGGTAGACATTTGAATGTAGGAAAAAACCGCAGTGCTTTAGTCCAAATTGCTTTAATAGCAGAAGATGAAGCCCTACAAACACAATTAGAAGTATATGGAATCGAAACCCAAACTCCTACCCAAATCGCACCAATTCAAATTAGGAAATCTGAAGAACTTTCCCAAATTTATACACAAATTGGCAGAAATGATCAACTGGGTTTAACGGGTCGTCCTTTGCGACGACTGAGAAGTTTGACGATATCAAGATTCTTTCGGATTAGAGAGCAAACAGTTGTCTTTTTACCATCATTTCTAGATTCTCAACAGTTTTATTTAACTCTTGATTATCATTTTTTGGTAGATCAAATTAGAGGTGAATTGGCTTATATTCAAAAATACTGGAGTGATTTAGGTCGTCCGACTTTGACTTTAATGATTACTCGAACTATGCTAGAAACTGGTTCTGAAGCATTATTAGAATTAATGCAAGAACTCAAAGATGGTATTTGTAACGGAGTCAAGGTAAAATTAGGAAAACTCAATCAATTAATGCTGACAGCAGCAATTCAAAGAATTGATTTTTTATCAGATACAGAATTATCGCAATCCTCAGTTGCAAATCGGGGAATCCGTTGTTATTACCTGACTTCTCATTTAGAAAAAAGTTGGTCTTTGGGACATACCCAAGAATTCCAAATGGAATGTGAAACTAACTTAGATTCATTATTAGAATATTTGCGCTCATCAGAAAATATTTATGAGCAAATTGAATTACTCCAAACTTTAACTCGGTTACAGGGTTTAGAATTTGATACAGGATATGCTGGGCCAATTAATGCTGTCACTGTAGCGGATTTACTCGATGAAGTCTATACCAAAGCCGGAGATTTAGGGCTGTGGGCGGTGGTGCGACGGGCTGCGGGTTTACGCCAAATGCTCGATATTGGCTTATCAGATGCGATAACGAGTATTTTGGTTCAAGGTAAGCAAATTGCAGTGGGGAGGGCTTATAGTCAGGCTTCTTTGATAGTTGTTCCTATCTCTGGAAGTGAGATTACTGAGAAAATTAATAACTTCTGTCGTGAGGATATTCGAGATCGGGTTTTAACGCAAGAAATATTAATTTATCTCGGTGTTTTAATCAAATCAGAACCAGAATTATTTCGCGGATTTATTACATTGAGAGTCGGTTATTTGATTCTTTTAATTACTAGCGACATAGCCAGAGAATTCATCCTCACCCAAGATGAAGCTTATGAAAAATTAATGCAGCTTTCACCTTTTGAAGTGAAAATGCGTTTACGTCAAGTGTTAACTGGATATAGTGGCGTAAGTAATTTATTACGTCAACAGGAATCATTGCACGTCAAACAAAAAGAAAGTGATATTGCTTGGGTTGTGCTACCTGTAATTAGTGAAGAAACAGAAGTTCCTCTTGATGGTTGGCGCAGATTTCGTCAAAGAGAAGGTGCATTAAATCGTGTACCCAAAGACTTTTTTAAACAAGTTTGGTTATTAATGCAGCATTGCAAAGGTTTAGTCATTGGTGATAAATTAGAACGACGGAATCGGTTAGAAAGTGAAGTCATGCTTTCAGAAATGACCGCAGGAGAAAGAAATTTCGCTTTATTAGTTGAACATTTGCTGAATAAAATTGAAGCCCCAGAATATCGCCAAGTCAATGTAGAAGCTTTGATGGAATTGGCTACAATCGTGGCTAATAACCCTAAGTTGCAAATTGAAGAATATATGGTTTTAGATGTGTTAATCGGTCATGCAGTGCGGTTAGCGTGGTTAGAAAATCATCCCCATCGCCGCGATTATTATGATGAAGATAAAGCTACTGCATGGCCATCATTTTATAATAGTTCTCCTCAAGATTGCGCTAATTATATTCTAAAGGCGTTTAGGTTCTTAACGGAGTTTGTTCAAGATGTTTAAAATTGTAAATAGCAATACAGTTCAGTTAAGAAAATTGTAGTTACTAATTTTCCGGTTGCACCTCTATACAAAGTTCCGCAACTCAATCAAAGCAATAATAATTTTTGCTCAAGCGCTTTCATACATAGAGCAACACGGGAATTAATGTCTTTTTGCTCAAATTCATCAACACCCAATTTCACTTTCAGATGTTGGATCCCACATTCCGCACCCCAAAATGTTACAGAGGGAAATTACGGAGATGAAAATCAAAGGGAGCATCAAAACAAACAGATAAAGTGAAAAAAGGCATTTGAGAAACAGTAAATCACCAAAAATGTCATCAAAATCTATTC
>NZ_JAQMTJ010000258.1:0-77145 GCF_028330815.1 Dolichospermum lemmermannii CS-548 | reverse complement strand
CGCTCGGATAACTAGGGTCTAAAGGCACATAAGCTCCCCCTGCCTTTAAAATTCCCAGTAGTCCGATTAGCATCTCTATTGAACGCTCAACAAAAATTCCCACCAATACTTCTGGTTCTACACCTTTTGTTCGCAAATAGTAAGCTAATTGATTGGCTTTTTGATTTAATTGTTGATAAGTCAATTGTTGACCTTCAAAAATAATTGCTACTGCATCAGGGTTGCGTTCTACTTGTTCTTCAAATAGTTGATGGATACATTTATCTAAAGGATAGTCAGTCTGAGTATCGTTCCACTCTACCAATAACTGATGTCGTTCTGCTTCTGTCAATAACGGTAGTTCAGCTATCTGCTGCTGGGGATTAGCAACAATCGCTGCTAATAAGGTCTGCAAATGACTAGCCATCCGCACAATTGTGTCCCTTGTAAAACGACTAGTATCGTAACTAAATTTTATGAGCAACTCTTGTTTGGGTATTGCTGCTACGGTCAAAGGATAGTTTGTCTGTTCAAAATTCTCCACCTTGCTGACTGGCAATAATTGATTTGGCTCCTCTGACAAGCTATCCATAGGATAGTTCTCAAACACTACCAAACTTTCAAATAAAGGAACTCCTGGTGGTACATCACTCATGTTTTGTACTTCCGCCAGAGTACTATAAGCGTACTCCTGAAGTTCTGCTTGCTTTTGTTGCAATTGTTGTAGCCAAGGTATAATTAATTCTGATTTGGGAGTGGATACTCGCAGTGGTAAGGTATTAATAAACAACCCCACCATGTTTTCTACCATCGGCAAACTGGCAGGACGACCGGAAACTGTGACACCAAATAAAACTTCAGACTCTCCACTGTAGCGACTGAGGAGAATAGCCCAGGCTGCTTGGATCAAAGTTGATAAAGTCAGACCATATTGCAAACCCAAAGATTGCAATCCTTTAGTGGTAGCGCGGGATAAATGCAATTCCTGTTCTTGATAAGTTGGTTGTACTCCAGAGTTACTAAGCTGGGGTCGGTCTACCACTAGTGGGGTAGGAGCAGTGAAGCCCTTAAGGGTTCGCCGCCAAAACATTTCCGCAACAGATAAGTCTTGCTGCTGTAACCAAATAATGTAGTCTTGATAAGGACGAGGAGAAGGAAGATAGCAGTTTTGACCTTGAGAGTAAGCAGTATAGAATGTTAAAACTTCTTTATAAATTATGGGTAAGCACCAACCATCTAACAGGATATGATGCCAATTCCAAAGAAATTTATAGCTTTGATCAGATAGCCGAATTAATGTACAGCGCATCAAAGGTGCTTGATTAAGTTGAAACCCTTCTTGATATTCTGTTTGCAGTAAAGAATCTAGACGCTGTTGTTGCTCTATGGAGGAAAGGTTTCGCCAATCTTGATAGTTCCAAGGTAAATCCACCTGCTTTCGCACTACTTGTAGAGGTTGTTGACGCTTCTCCCAGAGAAAAAGAGTCCGCAACACCGAGTAGCGTTCTACGACTTGTTCCCAAGCTCGTTTAAAAGCAATAACGTTAATGTCTGTACAGATAGTGATTAGCGTTTGATTGCAATAAACTCCTGAGTCTGGAGCATAAATGCTATGAAAGAGCATCCCCTGTTGCATGGGGGAGAGAGGATAAATTGACTCTACGTTTTTGTTTTTCTGAGATTTTTCAACTAACATTGTCGTTTATATCCTCTTTAGTCAATTTCCGCGAGAATTTCGTCTAGTTCCTGTTGATTTAAGTTCGCCACTGGAAAATCAGAGGGAGTGTATCCCCCAACTTCAGGAGACAGACAATGGTCAATCAGTTTGAGCAAAGCTTGGAGATACTTCTGAACGAGTGATTCTACTGTAGAATGTCGATGGAGGTGGCGACTGTAGCTCCAGTTAATTTGCAACTGCCCTTCTACTACTCTGGCAGTAATTTCTAATAGATGAGTACGATGCCCCTCCAGACTTTGATTAGCTCCTTTAGATTCACTAGCTAATTTCCAATCAATTCCTCGTAATTGTCCCTGGTCGAATTGACCCAAGTAGTTAAAACTAACTTCCCTGAATGGTAGTGCGGCTATTTGAAAACTAATTTCTTGATTTTGACTCAAATAACGTAAAATTCCATAGCTAATACCTTGTTGAGGAATAGCTCGCAACTGTTCTTTAATTGATTTGAGAGCCTCTCCCAAATGATTTTGATTTTGCAGTTGCAATATTACTGGAAATATGCTTGTGAACCAGCCTACTGTCCTAGATACATCCACATCTGCAAATATATCTTCTCGACCATGCCCTTCTAGGTCAATGAGTACTGTGGAATTTCCTGTCCATTTTGCCAAAGTTTGCACTAAAGCTGTCAGTAGCACTTCGTTAATTTGGGTATTATAGGCAGAGGGAACTTGTTGCAAGAGGGCGCAAGTTTGTTCTTGACTGAGAGTAACAAATACATTAGCAGCACTAGCTACTGAGTTGTTTTGTTTTCCTGTGGGATCATCTACTGGTAGGGAATTTACCTCAGACCAAGGCTGTTTTAACCAGTAATGTAATTGCGATTGCACTGCCTCAGCTTGCCCATATTCCTGCAAAAGCATAGCCCATTCTTTAAAAGCTAAGGTCTTAGGTGGCAGTTGAATAGTTTCTTGTTGTTTTAACTGCTGGTAAACTGTGAACAAATCTTCTAGTAAAATCCGCCAGGAGACCCCATCGACCGCTAGATGATGGATAACGATCAGTAATCGACTATCTTGGTTATTCCCTAATTGAAACAATACCACTCTCATTAATGGCCCATCTGAGAGATTTAGTCTAGCCTGTTGGATAGTCGCTATTTGCTCTAAGGTTTGTGGTAGTTGTGATTGAGGAGTTTGGGATAAGTCGATGACTTGGAAAGGTACTTCATCAGAAATACCATAGTTGATTTGCTGCCATTCACCTTCCTCAAAGCTAAACCGCAAACGTAAAGCATCATGATGCTCTAATAATTTGCCAATAGCTTGGGACAGTAACTCTGGTTTGAGATCAGAGGGAACTTGCAGCAGTACTGATTGATTGAAATGGTGCGGTTCAGATCGATTTTGCTCAAAGAACCAATGTTGAATCGGAGTTAGAGGTACAAATCCTGTCACTAAACCCTGTTGAACCAACATCAATGTGCAAGTATCAGCTACAGCAGCTAGTTCGGCAAGGGTTGAATATTGGAATATTTGTCGTGGGGTGATTTTGATTCCTGCTTGACGAGCGCGACCGACTACTTGAATACTGAGGATGGAGTCACCACCGACTTCAAAGAATTTATCGTAGCGACTTACTTGCTTAATTCCCAAGACATCTTGCCAAATCGTGGCTAAAATCTGCTCAACAGGTGTCTGTGGCGGAACAAACTCTTGTTCTCGTGTCAGTTCTGCTTCTGGTGCAGGTAACATCTTGCGGTCTACCTTACCATTGGGGGTTAATGGCAAAGTTGACAAGATGACGAAACTGGAAGGAATTATATAATCTGGCAATTTCTGCTGTAAGAAACGGCGCAAATCACTCATGTTTATAGACTGGTTCTGTGTGACTAAATAAGCTACCAGTCGTTTGTTACCAGGAGTGTCTTCCCGCAGCATGACTACTGCTTGTTGAATTTGCGGATAAGTTTCTAGGACAGATTCAACTTCTCCTAATTCAATGCGGAAGCCGCGAAGTTTAACTTGGTTATCGATGCGACCAAGAAATTCTATATTGCCATCCGGTAAATAGCGAGCTAAATCCCCAGTCTTATACAATTTTTGGGAATTATCAAAGGGGTTGGCAATGAATTTCTGGGAAGTTAATTCGGGTTGGTTAAGGTAGCCTCTGGCTAAACCTTCCCCACCAATGTATAATTCCCCAACAATACCAATGGGTACAGGTTGGAGATCGGGGTTGAAAATGTAGATTTGGGTATTAGAAATTGGTCGCCCAATACTAGGTTGCTTAATTGCCCCTTTTTGCACCAAACTAAATGTTGAGTAGGTTGTATCTTCGGACGGTCCGTAGAGATTGTAAACTCGCTGAATATTTTCCTGCTGGTAAAGTTGCTGTGCCAGTTGATTTGATAATGGTTCACCTGCGAGGTTAATTGTTTGCACACAATTAGGTATACCCTTGATTTGTAGCAGTTGAGCGATCGCGGTTGGTACTGTATTAATTAATGTCACCTCTTGAGCTTGTAAGCTAGGTAAATCTAAGGCATTCTGTGCCAGAATGACCTTACCTCCCCAAGCCAAGGGTACAAATAGCTCGAAGACTGACAAATCAAAACAAATCGAAGTTGAAGCCAAAACACCCGCTAGTTCGTCAGTAGTAAAGACTTGTTTTGCCCAACACAAGAGAGTTATAGTGCTGTGATGCTCAATGACTACGCCTTTGGGTTTGCCTGTTGAGCCGGAAGTATAAATTGCGTAAGCCGAGTTGCGAGAATTAACCTGACTGATAGGATTTTTCTTATTCTTTAAGGAAATGTCCGCGTCATCTGTATTTAATATCACCATGTCAGCTTTGTTTTCAGGTAATCTTGCCACTAATTTCTGTTGTGTGAGTAACACCGATACCTGGGAATCAGCCAAAATCATCTCTAGACGCTGTGTTGGGTAGGTTGGATCTAATGGTACATATGCCCCACCTGCCTTGAGAATGCCTAATAGTCCTACGACCATTTGAGGGGAACGCTCTAGACAAATGCCTACTAGTACTTCTGGTTTTACGCCTTTTGTTTGTAAATAATGGGCTAGTTGATTAGCTTGCTCATTTAACTCTTGATAGGTTAATTGTTGATTTTCAAATACTACCGCTACTGCATTGGGACTACGTTCTACTTGTTCTTCAAATAGCTGATGAATACATTTGTCTTGCGGATAGTTAGCTTTGGTATTATTCCATTCTACTAACA
Source organism: Dolichospermum lemmermannii CS-548 (assembly GCF_028330815.1). Classification (NCBI taxonomy): domain Bacteria; kingdom Bacillati; phylum Cyanobacteriota; class Cyanophyceae; order Nostocales; family Aphanizomenonaceae; genus Dolichospermum; species Dolichospermum lemmermannii. The sequence goes on along the minus strand of NZ_JAQMTJ010000258.1, from coordinate 72,244 downwards.
GTTGATACTGTTCTTTATCTGAGAGTAAACAATGCTTTTCATATAGTTCTGACCATTGATTGGCCATTGCTGTTAGAGCTTCTTGATAGTATCCGCCAATCATTTTCATCTGTTCTTTACAGAATTGGCTGGGATCGTATTTCAGGATAAACTCTACTTTGTAAGAAATTGGATGGAGACTAAAGTTAGCTAGTAAAGCAAGGTTAGTTTGATTAAAAAATTTACCATCTAATACTTCTAAATCTTTAACACCGATAATACTTTGGTAAACGTGGAAATGAACAAAGTTAAACGCAGTCTCAAACAAGGGCTGTCCACCAAAAGTCCGTTGCAATTTAGCCAGGGGATATCTTCGCCAAGGTAAGCATTCCCGTTCAGCATCAAAGGTCTGCCTTACTAGGTCTATCCAACTGCCACCAAGGAGTTTTAAACGCAATGGCAAAGTATTAAGAAATAACCCTAATACTTTTTCTCCATCAGTATCTTCTAGTCTGCCATTAGATACTAAACCTGTGATAATATCTGTCTGGTTAGTTAATAAGCTCAATACCCTTAAATGAGCCGCTAATAAAACACTTTTAAGAGGTATTCCCGTGGCTTTACTTAACTGTTTTAAACCCTGAGAAACTCTAGAAGATATAGAAACTGGCAAATCGCAATTTTTAGTGGCAGCGTTCGACTTTGACCACCGTGGCAGTTTGGTAATAATGATGTCGCTGAGTTGCTTTTGCCAATATTTTTGGCATTCTTGAGTATGAAGAGTTGTTTGCTCTAATGCGACAAAATCTCGAAAGGTAATTGTGGGTGGTGCTGACAGAGGAAGAACGTCTTTACCTAGAAGATATAAATATTGTTGCAATAATTCAGTGAGCAACGAGGCCTCACTCCAGCCGTCAAGAATAGAGTGGTGGAAGCTCAAAGTTAAATTAAATGTCTCAGAGGTGCGGCGATGAACATAAAAGCGTAGTAAAGGCGGAACACCCCAATCAAAATGTCGTTTTTTCTCTTGTTCAATCCAGGCATCAAGCGATACTTCTTGTTCAGTAGTCGATAAATGGCTCAGATCGTCTACCTTTAAAGGAACATCTACTTGTTGATGAACCAGTTGTAGTGGCTGCTTGTAGTCAGTCAGAACAAAGCTGGTACGTAGCACCGGATGACGATTTACTACCTGTTGAATGGCACTGTGTAAAGCCTGGGGGTCAAGAGTGGCTCGAATGTAATAAGTAAAGACATCGTGGTAGATCGAGACATCATTACTATACTCACTGTGGAAGATCATCCCTGCCTGTAGTGCTGCAAGCGGATAGGCATCTTCTATATCCTCTGGCAAATTTAGGCGCTGTTCGTCAGAGATGAGGCTGAAGGCTTCTGTTTTTGGTGTGGGTAAAAAACCCAGTTCGCGGCTAACTAAACCAGCCAATTCTTGGATTGTCTGATATTGTAATAGCTGTGGTAGAGAAAAATCGAAGCCAATTTGTTTAGCTTTGGCGATCACTTGGATACCCCGAATTGAGTCTCCTCCTAGTTCAAAAAAGTTGTCATGGATACCCACCTGTTCGATCCCCAGAACTTCAGCCCAAATTACAGCTAATATTTCTTCAATGGGAGTACATGGCGCAACATAGGTGTTTGCCAACTCGAGACGGATTTGTTCTAGAGATGGTAAGGCACGACGGTCGATTTTGCCATTGGCTGTCAGTGGTATAGCATCCAACATGACGAAAGCATTTGGCATCATGTACTCTGGTAGACGTGATTCTAAATAACTACGCAGTTGGGGTATGAGTTGACGGTTCAACCTTGGCTGTAAGGGCTGGTTCGCATAAAATTGCCAGTCATGCAAGGGTTTGGCTTGACCGTTTGTAGGAGTGAAGACTCTCAGAGGGACTTTTGCCTGACTTTGGTGTTGCACAAAGATGACATCGTAATAGCCTAAGACACTAGAGTCTGACCAACTAACAACTAAAGAATAAGACAAAGCCTCAGCTAAAGCATATAAGTCATCAAGTTCTACTCCTGCCTCTGGAGAAATCGCATCTATGTCCTGACGCAATTGGCTCACTGTCTGGAATTTGTGAGGATTTTTCAGTAATTCTAAGGTTTTTAAAGGTTTAATTAATCGTGGATTTAGTAACCGTGTAATGCCCAGTATCTCAGGTTTCGCCTCTGCTAGCAGATGTTGTACCATAGCCAATGTAAGTTTTTGGTTCTGCCAGTCCAACCACTGAATATCATGGGGGACATCCACCGTAGTTCCCACATACAGTAGGACGTTATAACGAAATTGAGTCAGTTCGTTATGGTGCTGACCTCGTTGTAGATGGATCTGCACATGAGTAATTTGGGGAAAACGCTGTTGAATAGCCGCAAAGAAGGCTGGGTCAATCAGCAGTTCATTTTCTTGGGCAATTCGCCTCTGCACCTGCTGTTGCCATTGGGCTACAGATAAATCGGGCGAAGCTTTATGCAGTTCTACAGAGGTGTGGAAAGTTTCTAGTAATTGCAGATTCCGCACATCTCCCAGGAAAATACAGCCTCCAGGGGCGACTGTATTCACTGCTCCTTCTAAGACACGCAACAAATAATCAATATGGGGGAAGTACTGCACAACTGAGTTAAGGATGATCGTGTCAAATCCTTGTGCCTCTAAACCCTCAAAATTATCTGCTGGACGCTGCGATAGATTCACATGGTGCAGTTGTGACTCTGGTTTGCTCAAGTGCTGCTGAATGTAGTCTAGTCCCCTTGATGAGATGTCTGTTCCCCAATAATGGCGGCAGTACGGAGCAATTTGGAATAAAATTAGTCCTGTTCCACAACCAATTTCAAGGACTCGATTTGGTTGCTGGGCAAAAATTGTCTCAACTTTGTCGTTTAGCCACTCACGCATTTGTACTGCTGGAATTGGCTGACCTGTGTAGCTACTGTTCCAGCCGACTATATTAAACATCGGGTCTGGCTCTAGGTTAGCTTGGCTGTAAGTCTGGTTGTAGAGCATTTGCCATTGCAATATTTGTTCGTCAAATAAATTTACTTCTTGGTTATGCTCAACAGCATCGCTGGGTTGAGAATTTCCGACGATGTAAGCAATGAGGCTTTTATGTCCAGTTTCTTCCTCGTGAACTATAACTACAGACTGTTCTACTGCTGGGTGGTGGCTGAGTACAGTCTCGATTTCTCCTAGTTCAATGCGGAAGCCGCGAATCTTAACTTGGTGGTCGATACGACCGAGAAATTCAATATTGCCATCGGGTAAATAGCGAGCTAAATCACCTGTTTTATATAATTTGCCATCACCGAAGGAATGAGAAATGAATTTGTGAGAAGTTAATTCAGGACGGTTAAGGTAGCCACGGGCTAAACCCACACCACCGATATGTAATTCTCCTGCTATACCAACTGGAACTGGTTGCAAATATTGATCGAGGATGTAAATTTGGGTGTTGGCAATGGGACGACCAATGGGAACTATCTGCTGTTGAATCTGTGGTAAACAATGCCAAAATGTGACATCAATTGCTGCTTCTGTTGGTCCATAGAGATTGTGTAGTTCGCAGTTTAAACGCCCAAAAAAACGTTGTGTCAGTTCATAAGGTAGTGCTTCTCCACTACAAATCACTCGCTTTAAGCAACTGCAATTTTCTAAGCTTGGTTCTTGCAGAAACACTCGCAGCATCGAAGGCACAAAATGGATTGTCGTAATTTGTTGCTGTTGTATCAGCTTGATTAAGTAAGCATTATCTTTATGCCCTTGAGGTTTCACCACTACCAAAGTTGCACCTGCCAATAACGGACAAAAGAATTCCCATACTGAAACATCGAAACTGAAGGGAGTTTTTTGGAGAATGCGATCGCTGGATGTTAACTGATAAGTATTCTGCATCCACACTAAGCGATTACTAATGCCTTTATGGGTATTCATTGCTCCCTTTGGCTTACCTGTAGAGCCAGAGGTATAAATTACATAAGCTAAGTTCTCTCCTTTCACGCCACTGTTGAGATTGTTCTGATTCTCTTGAGCTATAACTTGCCAATCTCCATCCAAAGACACTACAATCGCTTGATTCTCTGGTAAGAGTTCAGTAAGCGAACGCTGGGTGAGCAAAACTTTCACCCCCGTATCTTCAAGCATATAACTCAAGCGTTCTTTGGGATAGCTAGGGTCTAATGGTACATACGCTCCTCCAGCTTTTAAAATTCCCAACAGTCCCACTACCATTTCTAGGGAACGCTCTATGCAAATACCTACTAGTAATTCTGGTTTTACACCTAATTTTTGCAAATAGTGCGCTAACTGATTAGCCCGCTCATTTAAATGGCGATAGGTTAATTGCTGATTGTCAAATACTACTGCTATTGCATCGGGGCTACGCTCTACTTGCTCTTCAAATAGTTGATGGATGCATTTTTGGGAATATTGGATCTCTGTATTATTCCATTTTCTAATTAATTGATTACGTTCTTCTGTTGTTAATATATCAATTTCTGACAATTTACAATCAGGATTAACTGTAACAGTTTCTATAATTTGCCGAAAATGTGCCAGCATTCTCTGAACAAAATCTGCACTAAAAGCATCTTTTGGGAAAGTTACAGAAACAGAAGTATCTTGAGCATCAATTTCAAAGACTAATTGAAAGTTGTTTAACAAAGAACTGTGACTGCATAATCCCTTGTGGATTAGGGCAATATCAAAAACCGCTGCTGGATTTCCGCCTCTGGCAATAAACGTTTCTACAAGACTGTCTACATCATAATTTTGGTAACGGTATCCTTCTTGGAGATTACTGCGAGTTATTTTAAGTAAATCCTTAAATGAAATAAGCTTTTGTTTGTCAAATCTGGAGAATATTAAGCTATTAGACTTGTCTAGGTTCAAAGCTCCCGTTGCTACAATAAATTGTTCTTGAGCAGTATATTTAAATATTAAAAATTTAATAACTGATAGATATAAAGCTAGGTTATTAACAGGAGAATTAGTAGTTAAATTATATATTTTATCGCGTAGCTCTATAGATATAATATCAATTATTTTGTCTTGTTTTTCTATTTTATTTTGAATTCCAATATTAAATAAAGTTGTGACTGGCTGGATTTCTCGCAGTTGTCGAATTTGATAATCTATTGAAACAAGATGTGTTTCTATCACGTCCATAAACTTCTCCAAAAATTTAGATGATATTTTTTTATATTAAAATTCCACTATTAGTCACATATTTTTTGACTAATTCAAGTTCTGACTAATTCAAGATAGTAATTAGTGTGATATTGTTTAAGCCTTGGTGACTAAATTTGCGCGCCAGATGCTTTATGGCGGTAAATTCTCCCGCAGTGATGGCTCACCACCGCACTGGCTTGGCTACACAGATACAACACGCCTACGCGGGTTCAAAAATTTTAAGGCTAAGAAAAAAGAGGAACTTATTAAGTGCTAGTTTCATAGAGAATTGGTATAGAGCCTTAAATGTTAAATTTACAGCATAAGCGTTTTGGATACAATAGGTAATTAAGAAAAAATTTCATTTATTTTTCACCCTGGAATTTAAGTGACAGCCAAAATGCTTGTATAGATAGATTTGCTTGCAATTAACTGCATTGTAAATTTTTTTTAAGTAGGGATCGCTCACACGAGCATCTCCCCATCAAACTTAGTTTTCTTTTTGATTCATGGCAGTTCCAGCAGCGATCACTAGATTTTACCTTTACTATACTATAAATATCTATACAGAACTTAAGAATAGAATTTACAAAGTTTATCTATATTAAATGATTGGTTTAGCAAGTAATACTACTTACATCTCTATTTTCCCTCAAACTCACAATTTTTTGCTTGACAGACCACTAGGAGTTTATCGTTGGTTTGTACCCTCACCGAAAAGGCAGAGGGGAAGGGGGCTTTCTAGCAGGGAGAGCAAGCCCTTCCTCTCTGCGACAAGCGTTGCGGAGCATGGGTAAGAAGCCCCGCCCTTCCAGGGCGCTTGGCTTGGGACGGGATACAAGCTTTGTCCCAGTCTCTCCCCTCTGCTCCCCTACTTCTTTTGACTTTTTGCTTACATTTTGGCGCATTGGGGCATCGCGGCACAAATTGCATTTCAAACAATATTTCTACAATTACTTTTGTGTTTTTTTTTACTCAACCTTAAACGAATGCCCCGGATTGCATTTAGTCATGAAATTGACAATCAAATTTCCAGGTGCAAGATATAAGAAGACTATAAACATCAAAATGAATACATTGTTTTTTTGAATTGTACGGTTGTTTGCTGTTAATCAATTTTTGTAATATGACACCGAATCGAAAAAAGAATGCGACAAATAGTAAAAATATAAAAGCTAGCAATAAAGGCATGTAATGACAGGGGTAACACAGATAGACTTCCAAGAAAGTGTAGAGGAACAGGAGACACTGCTGCGTCAACAGGATAATGCAATGCTCTTTGGTGACCAATTAGAAGATATCTGGCGGACTCTTCCAGAAGTATTGAGTGATGCTGCTAAGTACGAAAGTCAAGGTATTACATATATTAGAAGTGACGAAAGTCAATATTTTCAGACTTATAAAGATTTATATAATGATGCTCTGATTATTTTAGATGGGCTTTATCGACGCGGACTTAAATTAGGAGATAAAGCCATATTACAAATTGGGAGAAATCAAGATTTTATTCCTGCACTTTGGGCTTGTTTTTTAGGTGGGATTATACCTGCACCTTTGAGCATCGCTCCCAATTATGATATACAAAATGCCGCAGTTAAAAAACTTGAAAATGTCTGGCAGATTTTAGAGAAGCCTATTATATTAACGGATTGTGAATTAATTAGCAAAATAGAAAAATTAACTACTCAATCTCATTTAAAGGAATTGCGGGTAGTATCGATAGATAAATTACGAAGTAATCAATCTCTATCAAACCAACTGTCGGCTCATGAATTACCTCATCTTACACCATTAGATCCAGCATTATTACTATTTACTTCTGGTAGTACAGGCCTACCCAAGGGAGTGATGTTGCATCATCGCAACCTTTTATCTATGTCCGTCGGTACAGTGCGGATGAATAATTTTACACGACAAGAAGTTACCCTAAATTGGATGCCCTTAGACCATGTAGGGGCAATAGTATTTTTAGGAATTATGGCTGTGGATTTGGCTTGTCATCAAATCCATGTGCCAATTGAATTAATTTTACGTCAACCACTCAAATGGTTAGGACTAATTCAAAAGTATCAAGCTACTATCTCTTGGTCTCCCAACTTTGCATTCTCCTTAATTAATCAGCATACTGAAGAACTTAACCAATCTTGTTATGACCTCTCCTCAATCAAATTTTTAGTTAATGCCGGAGAGCAAGTTTCGGTCAAAACTATTCGCTTGTTTTTAGAAATTCTAGAAAAGCATAAATTGCGGGATAGAGTAATTAAACCAGCATTCGGGATGACTGAATCTTGTTCTGGAATTACTTGGTCAGCAGGTTTAAGCAAAGATGAATTGATAGAAGAAAATAGTTTTGTCTCTCTAGGTCGCCCTATTCCTGGAGCTACTATTAGAATTATTGACCAAGAGAATAATATTTTGCCAGAAAACGAAGTTGGACGACTTCAGATTAAAGGACCTTCTGTAACTGAAGGATATTATAATAATCCCGATCTTAACCAAGAAGTTTTTCAAGATGGAGGTTGGTTTACTACTGGAGATTTAGGTTATCTACACAATGGTGAATTAGTTATTACTGGTAGAGAGAAACAAGAAATTATTATTAACGGTATTAACTACTTCGCCCATGAAATTGAAATAGCGATAGAAGAATTAGATGGTGTAGCTATTTCCTATACGGCTGCCTTTGCAGTTTTCGACCAAAACAGAGAAACAGATTTATTAGTTATTACTTTTAATCCGGAATCAAATAATATTGATAATGCAGTAAAAGTAGTCAGACAAATTCGCAGGCATTTAACACAGAAAGTAGGAATTGCGCCTGCTTATGTGATTCCTTTGGCGGCTGAGTTAATTCCCAAAACATCTATTGGTAAGGTTCAAAAAGCTAAATTAAAAAAGGATTTTGAACAGGGATTATTTAGTGATCGCATCCAAGCAATCAATGAATATTTAGCGAGCGATCGCCAAAAAAACGCCAGCTTACCACAGTCTGAAAATGAACGCCAAATAGCAGCAGTTTGGTGTGAGATTTTACAACTTGATTCAGTAGGTATACAGGATAACTTCTTTGAATTAGGAGGGAATTCTCTACACCTAATTCGTGTCCAAAACCAATTAGAAAAACTTTTTGGTCGCCAGATACCTCTAACTGAAATATTTAAAAATTCTACAGTTGCCACATTAGCCCATTTCTTAACTGAAGAATCTAATACCACAAATGTTATAGCAGAAAAAAGTCGAAAACGCGCCGAAAATCGTTCGCGTCGCCATCAGGACACTCATGATATTGCTATTATTGGTATGGCAGGTCGATTTCCTGGAGCTAACAACATAGATAGTTTTTGGGAAAATCTCAAAAACGGAGTCGAAACAATATCCTTCTTTTCTGAAGAAGAACTACTAGAGTCGGGGGTTGCTCCTGAACTTTTCCAGCAGCCTAACTATGTCAAAGCTAGACCGATTCTCGACAAGGTAGAATCCTTTGATAATGAGTTTTTTGGATACACAGACCGAGAAGCAGAATTACTCGATCCCCAGCAACGTTTACTGCTGCAATGTAGCTGGGAGTGTTTAGAAAACGCTGGCTATAATCCTAACTCCTATGAGGGAGCGATCGGGATGTTTGCTGGGGCAAGCATGAACACCTATTTTATTAATAATTGCTATTCGTATCGCGGTCAATTAGATGCCAACGAAGAGTTACAACCCTTCACATTAGATTCGATGGGAGGGTTTCAAGCGATGGTGGCTAACGATAAAGACTATTTGACTACAAGGATTTCCTATAAATTGAACCTGCGTGGACCTAGTGTCAATGTCCAAACAGCCTGTTCCACTGGACTAGTAGTTGTGCATCTAGCCTGTCAAAGTCTGTTGAACGGTGAAAGTGACATGGCTTTGGCTGGAGCTGCTTCTATCAACTCTCCCCAAAAGATTGGTTATTTGTATCAAGAAGGTTTGATTGTATCTCCTGATGGGCATTGTCGCGCCTTTGATGCCCAAGCGAATGGTACTATTTTTGGCAGTGGGGTTGGAGTTGTTTTGCTCAAGAGATTAAAAGACGCTCTAGCAGATAACGATCATATCTACGCTGTGATTAAGGGATCTGCCATCAATAACGATGGCGGTAGAAAGCTAGGATTTACAGCTCCTGGAGGAGAAGGTCAAACTTTAGTAGCAGCCGAAGCACTAGCCTTTGCCGGAGTCGAAGCTGATACTATTGGCTTTGTAGAAGCTCATGGCACAGGTACAAAACTGGGAGATCCCATCGAAATCGATGCTTTGGCTAGAGCATATAGCAATGCAAATCAGGGAGAGTGTGCTTTGGGATCGGTGAAGACCAATATCGGGCATATGCAAATTGCTTCTGGTATTGTTGGTCTAATCAAAGCTGCTTTGGCTCTCAAACATCAAATTATTCCCCCGACTTTACACTTCAATACTCCCAACCCCCAGATTGATTTTTCCCAGACTCCTTTTTATGTCAATACCGCAGCCATACCCTGGACTGCAAAGCAAGAAGATGGCAAGGAATTGCCTCGACGCGCTGGGGTTAACTCTTTAGGAATTGGTGGCGTGAATGCTCATGTGGTGCTGGAAGAAGCACCCGCCATTATTCCCCAGCCCAATGACATCAAGCGTCCCTACCATTTACTCACACTTTCTGCCAGAACAGAACAGGCTTTGGTAGATTTAGCAAAAAGCTATGCAGAATTTCTTCAAAATCATCCCGCCAGCGATATCTCCGATATAGTATTCACAGCCAATACTAGCCGAGTTCATTTCCAGAATCGTTTAGCGGTGACTGGTTGCCAAATTGATGATTTTGTTACTAAATTACATCAGTTTGGACAACAAAATATAGAGTCAGTAATTCACGCTCAAGTTGATGAAAAGCAGCCTCCCAAAATTGCCTTTTTGTTCACAGGACAGGGTTCTCAGTATCTGGGAATGGCTAACCAACTCTATCAAACCCAACCAACTTTCCGGCGAACTTTAGACCAATGTGAAACAATATATCAAGAACTAACAGGTAGATCTTTACTGCAAGTCATCTTTGCTAATTCTGATGTAGCTTTAAATCATACATCTTATACCCAACCAGCTTTATTTGTTGTCGAAGTAGCACTAGCTCAATTATGGCGTTTTTGGGGCATTGAGCCTACTGCTGTTTTAGGGCATAGCTTGGGCGAGTATGCGGCTGCTTGTTTTGCAGGAGTTTTTGATATTGAAAGTGGTTTAAAACTGGTCGTACAAAGAGCAAATTTAATTGGTGGATTACCCGCAGAGCAAGGAGCGATGGCTGCCGTTTTTCTGGATGAAACATCTGTGCGGCAAGTGTGTAAAAATCAGGGGATAAAAGTTGCGATCGCAGCAATCAATGCAAAACAACATACAGTAATTTCCGGCGAACAAACAATCATTCAACAACTTAGCGAACACTTTATTAACGCTGGAGTAAAAGTTCGCCAATTAAAGGTTTCTCATGCTTTTCATTCACCATTAATAGCACCCGTATGTGGAGAATTTAAAAATACCCTGCAAGAAATTGATTTTGCTAAACCCCAAATTCCTATTATTTCTAACCTGACAGGAGAAATTGCAGATGACAGTATTGTTACTCCTGATTATTGGATTCAACATTTGCTGCATCCTGTGCAATTTTATCAAGGAGTTGTGTCTCTAGAATCTCTTGGATGTGATAGTTTTATCGAAATTGGACCACAACCTGTTCTTTTAGGCATTATTCAGTCATCGATATCTTTATCTAACCCTCTAATATTACCGAGTTTACGCTCAGGATTTTCTGATTGGGAAGTTCTACTAGAAAGTCTAGGTAAACTTTATGTACGTGGTGCAAATATAGATTGGTTTGGACTTGAAAAAGATTACCAACCTAAAAGATGTGCTTTACCAACTTATCCTTTTCAGCAACGTCAACATTGGATTCCCTTAAAAACTCAATTCCAAACTGCCAAGGAATCTGCTGTTGTCAAGATGTTGTCTCAAAAAGATACAAACAATTTGATCCAGACTCTAATAGAAACTGGGAATTATTCTGAAGCTGAAAAACAAACTTTATCGGCAATTGTTCAACAATTAATTCAGCTACATCATCAAGACACAGGTAATTCTAGTTTTGATAACTTACTTTATCAGTTAGAGTGGCTACCTCATCTTTTATCAGCTAAGAAATTAGAGAATTTAGAAATAATTCAAACTGATTTAGGCTCTTATTTGTCAGAACAAATCAAATCTACACAATTTACAGGAGTTTCTCTAGCTTTTTCCCAAATGGAAGAACTTAGTGCCAACTTTATTGTGAAAGCGTTAAAAGATTTGGGATTATGGCAAATAAATACTATCCTCTCTCCAGAAAATAGTTTACGTCAGGCTGGCATTAAAGAGGAGTATAGATTACTATGGCAGCACTGCTTAAAAATATTGGCACAAACAGGCTTTCTAGAAAAGCAGGGTTTGGGCTGGAAAATCATCAGTGAACCGCAACAATCTCACTCTGATTTAACAGTAGATGATTTGATTGTTCAGTATCCAAATGCTTCCATAGAATTAACGCTGTTTAAGCGAGTTGCGGTCAATCTTGCAGCCATAATTATCGGCAAGATTTCTCCTTTATCCATCTTATTTGCTCAAGACGGGCAAATTGGAGTAGCAGAGTTTTATAAAAACACATCTTGGGCAAAAGTTCTCAACCTTAGTATCTCTAAAACAGTAGAGCTTTTATTATCAAACTATTCTCCATTAGAACCAATCCGAATTCTAGAAATTGGTGCGGGAACTGGAGCTACTACCCATCAAATTCTCCAAGCTTGTGCTTCTCGTCAAATTAACTACACATTTACTGATATCTCGCCATTCTTTCTAGAGACTGCCAAAGATACTTTTGCTCATTCTTTCATAGAATACAAAGTTTTGGACATAGAAAAAGACCCCGAAATTCAAGGTTTTTTACCCGGTTCTTACGATCTAATTATTGCAGCAAATGTATTGCATTCTACGCGGGATTTACAAGGAGAAACCTTACCCCATATTCGAGGTTTACTGCGTCCTGGAGGACACTTGTTACTCCTAGAACTTACTCATCAGTCCCGGTGGATTGATTTAATATTTGGCGTGACTCAAGGTTGGTGGCGTTTTAGCGATCGCGATTTACGCTCAGATCATCCCATTATTGCAGCATCTACTTGGCGATCTATTCTCCGAGAATCTGGGTTTGCTCAAGCTGAATTTATTTCTCCTGACGAAAAAATTGGCAGTCCTTTATTTCAGCAAAGTATTATTGTTGCCCAAAATGCCGAAAAAAGCAGCGATATTTCGGGTAATTGGCTAATTTTTACCGATAGTGAAACAGATAATCTAGCTCTAGCAATTCAACAGCAACTAAGCGAAGATTGTGGATCTTGTGCGATCGCCAATTTAGGAAATAGCTCTGAGCTAGAAACACGGCTGGCTTCATCTCTCTGTTGGCGTGGAATTATTTATCTTGTGAATGGTGGTGAGGGCGATCAGTATGAGTCTACTTTATTCAATCGCTGTCACCATCTTTTAAATCTTCTCCAGGCGATTAAAAAAATACCTCATCCTCCCAAATTATTCCTCGTTACCCAAGGCGGTCAACCCTTTCGATTAGAGCAGCCATCTTTTGTTACTCAGTCTCCGCTTTGGGCGTTGGGGCGCGTGATGGGGCTAGAAGAACCAGAACTATGGGGGGGAATGATAGACCTCTGTCCCCACGCCGATATTGCTCAAAATCTTGTTGCTTTACTCTCAGGATTGACTAACTCTGTCACCGAAGATCATCTGATGTTCCGCAAAGGTCAAGCTTACGTTGCGCGTCTTTCCCCACTGGAATCTCTACCTACAAAACCAGTCACTATCCAAGCTCAAGCTACTTATTTGATTACAGGAGGTATTGGTCATCTAGGATTACAACTTGCTCGCCATCTGGTTGATTTGGGCGCAAAACACCTCATTTTGACTACACGTCGTCAATTTCCACTACGAGCAGAGTGGGATTCAAAAGCAGAATTTGGGGAAATAATTCAAAATATCAAGACTTTAGAACAAAAGGGAGCAACTGTAGAAGTTTGTCAAGCAGATGTGGGAGATTTTGAGCAAATGTCACGCATCTTTACGAAAATTCAAAAAATATCTGATCCGCTCCGGGGTATTTTCCATCTTGCCGGAGTGTCAGGACGCAAAGCTAAATTAAGCGAATGTACATTAGATGATATTGCAGAAGTTTTTCAGGCTAAAGTTCGCGGTTCTTGGAATTTGCATCAGTTATCTTTAGCAACTCAATTAGACTACTTTGTTTTGTTCTCTACCGCAGGTGCAATTTGGGGAGCTAAAGAGCAAGGTTTATACGATACTGCTAGTCATTTTATGGATGATTTAGCTCATTTACGTCATCTTCAAAAATTACCAGCTACTAGTTTGAATTGGGCATTATTAGCTGGAAATGGCATAGTTTCTCAAGATTATGAAGATTGGCTCAAACAAATTGGTATGAAAGAAATTGCTTTAGATAAAGCTTTTGCAGCAATGACCGCTATTATGGAATCTGGAAAAACACAAATCTTACTAGCTGATGTAGATTGGGTGCGATTCAAAAATATTTATCAATCTAAAGGCAATAAACCAATTTTTGAAAAATTAGGAGAATACCAAAATTCAGTTAAAGGAATTCAACAGTCAATCTCTACACGTCGTTTTCTAGAAGAAATTCCACCAGGAGAACGTCGGCAACATTTGTTTGAATATATTGGCAAACAAGTAGGGACAATTTTAGGAAATAAACAGATACCAGATACCGAACAAGGATTTTTAGAAATGGGGATTGATTCTTTGCTTTCGATTGAATTAAAAAATCGTTTAGAGAAAGGATTGGAAGTGGCTTTACCTGCTTCTTTGATATTTGATTTTCCTAACATTAGAAGATTAGTTGATTATTTAGTGGAACAGGTGTTTGGTTGGCAGGTTAATGCTTCTGTAAATGTTGTTCCTATTCAGGAGGAGGTTGATCAGGATTTATTTTTACAAGAGCTTGCAGATTTAGAGGCTTTTTTAGGTAATTCTTGATTTTTTAGCTCACGCAGAGAGAAGTTGCGGTGCGAGGGGAACCCTCGTTAAGCAAACTTCGGTAGACGCAGAGGAAGAGGGGAAGGAGAAAAGATGGAGTTGGAGATATCAAGTAACTATAAGTCTGTCCAAGCTAGGGTGTTTAAGGCACTGAATGAAGCGAAGGAGAGATTAAAAGCTGTTGAAGCTCAACAAAGCGAACCGATTGCGGTTGTGGGTTTGGGTTGTCGTTTTGGTAAAAATATTTCCACTCCTGAAGCTTTTTGGTCTTTTCTCAAAGCTGGTGGTAATACACTCACGGATGTACCTAGCGATCGCTGGAATGTGTCTGATTTTTATGACTCAGATCGTAGTAAACCCGGCAAAATCTATGTATCTCAAGGCGGTTTTCTCAATGACGTGTCAATGTTTGACGCGCACTTTTTTGGGATTGCACCGAGAGAAGCTTTGCATATCGATCCTCAGCAACGGTTACTTTTAGAAGTTGGCTATGAGGCGTTAGAAGATGCTGGTATGGCTGCGCCTACTGCCAGAATCGGCAAAACCGGTGTTTTTATTGGCATCACAAACAATGATTATGCTCGTCTGATTGCACCGGGAGGAGATTATAGCACAATAGGGGCTTATCATATCTCTGGCAACCATATAAATGCTGCTGCTGGACGCATTTCTTATCTTTTGAATCTCAATGGCCCTAGTTTGGCTATCGATACGGCTTGTTCTTCTTCACTGGTAGCAGTGCATTTAGCTTGCCGTTCTTTGCGCTCCCAGGAATGTCGGCAAGCTTTGGTGGGGGGAGTAAACCTAATTCTCACCCCGGAAGTGCCGATCGCCTTGTGCAGAAATCAGATGTTAGCTGCTGACGGTAGGTGCAAAACCTTTGACAAAAGTGCTGACGGATTTGGGATTGGTGAAGGTTGCGGAGTTGTTGTTTTAAAAAGGTTGAGTGAAGCCTTAGCAGATGGTGATCGCATTTGGGCGTTAATTCGAGGAACATCTGTCAATAACGATGGTGCCAGTGGCGGTTTTACTGTTCCTAATGGACCTATGCAGACAGATTTAATTCGTGATGCTTTAGCTGATGCTCGTCTAAGTGCCAATGCTATTGATTATGTCGAGGCTCACGGTACGGGTACATCTTTAGGAGATCCGATTGAAATTAAAGCGATCGCTGATGCTTTATGTGTCAATCGCTCTCCATCCCAACCTTTGTTAATCGGTTCTGTCAAAACAAATCTTGGTCATCTAGCGGCGGCGGCGGGGATTTCTGGCTTGATCAAGACTATATTATCTATCTATCATGGCGAAATTCCGGCACATCTCAATTTCCAAAAACCAAATCCTCACATTAATTGGGATAGCATACCTCTGCACGTGGTGACACAGACTCGCCCCTGGACTCAAGGCAATGGCAAGATAAAAGCGGCTGGAGTCAGTTCTTTTGGAGCATCGGGAACAAATGCTCATGCAATATTGAGTGAACCTCCGCAAGTACAATCCCCAACTAAAACAACATTTCCTGTACTGGTAACTCTGTCTGCTAAAGATGAAGAACGATTGCGTCTGTTGGCTGCTAACTTTGTTAATTATATTGACCAAAAACCGGAAGTTAACTTAACTGATATCGCCTTTTCTTTAAATACAGGTCGTTTTAATCATAAACAGCGATTAACTTTATTAGTTTCCAATACTGCTAGTTTTAAAGAACAACTTCGAGCTTTTGTTAATGGTAATGACCGAGAAGCTAATATCATTTACGGTGAGGTACGAGTAAATACTAAAATCGCTTTCGTTTGCAATGATGCAAGAACTATATTTCCAGCGATGGGGAAAGAGCTTTTTGTAAATGAGCCTGTATTTCGTGATGCTTTGATGCAATGCGATCGCCTATTTCAAAACTATTTAAATTTCTCTATAGAAGACTTACTTGATAACAATCAAGATATAAACGATCCTTTATATGTTCACCCAACATTATTTGCGCTGCAATATGCTCTTTGTGAACTCTGGAAATCTTGGGGAATCCGCCCTTCTGCAATTTTAGGGAATGGTTTAGGCGAATATATTGCTGCTCAACAAGCTGGAATTTTTTCGATTGGAGATGCAGTTAAATTAGTGGCAACTCGCGTTCATTTATTTAGCGAGCAAAGTGGAGAAAAAGAATTTTTAGCTTTTCAAAAAGTAGCTGAAGAAGTTTCTTATCGTAATCCACAACTCACTTTAATTTCTAATAATGGTGAGGTTGCTAATAATTATATTAAAACTGCTGCTTACTGGTTGCAACAGCTACATCACCCAGACAATATTGAAAAAGGGATTTTTACCTTACATCAGATGGGCTATCAAATATTTCTAGAGATTGGAAATCAGCCCATAAATAATATCGTTCATAGTAAATTACCAGCAAATGAAATCCTTTGCTTATGTAGTTTAGCAAAAGATTGCAGTAATTATCAGCAAATCCAAACAGTCATAGCTGAACTATATGTAAGAGGAGTAAATATTAATTGGCAAGAATTCCATCGCTCTCGCTCAGGACAAAAAATTAGTTTGCCCAGTTCTCCTTTTATTCGCAAACGCTACTGGGTAGATGCTATTAAATCAAATCGCTCTGGACACCCTTTATTAGGCGATCGCTTCCCCTCTCCCCTCTCTTCTATTCAATATCGAGCTAGTATTAGTCAGAACAACCCAGAATTTTTAACAGAACATCAAGTTTTTGGTAAACCGATATTTCCTGGTGCAGCTTTTATTGAAATGGCGTTAGCAGCGGCACAAAGCCAAGCTGTAATTTTAGAAAATATCGAATTTCAAAAAGCACTATTGCTGCAAGAACAAGAGGATACATTACAGTTAATTATTGAACAAAATTGTTTTCAAATATATCAGCAAAGTAATAATAATTGGGATGTACTTGTTACCGGGGGAATTGATAGTTTAAATATACTAGATGCAAATCGCCAAAATCTAGAACAAATAGTTGCTAACTGTCCAGAGCAGATGGAAATTAATTCATTTTATGAAAGATATCAAAAATCAGGAGTTAATTACGGCAGTAGCTTCCAGATCATTAATAAGCTTCAACGTGGCAAAAATAGTGCATTTGCTAAAATCAAGTTAACACAAATTCAGTGTCTAGAAGCCGAAAAATATAAGTTCCATCCAGTAATGTTGGATGCTTGTTTTCAGGCGATCGCTGCAATTTTATTTCAGCAAGAATCATCTGTAACTTATGTCCCAGTCCGCATTGCTAAATTTCAATTCTTCAAGTCCCCAGGTGCTAGTGTCATCAGTGCAGCTCGACTAACTAAAAATTCTAATAACTATATTATCTCTAATATTGATATTTATTCAGAACAAGGTGAGTTACTAGTAGCAATTACAGGATTTGAACTTAAATCAGTTCAAAGTCAAGAAATTATCCGCCATCAAATCCAACCACAATCTTACATAGAGGAGTGGATTACTTTAGCATCATTGTTACCTGATGGTAGAGATTATTTACTAAACCCTGATGCCATTAAAACTCTAGTTCAACCCCAGCAATTAGAACAGCAATTAGCTGAAAAATTGTACCAATATGAACGCTTGCTTGAAGAAATGGAAACTTTAAGCGTAAGTTATATATGGGAAGGTTTAAAAGAGCTTAACTGGCAACCCCAATTAGGTCAAATTTATCCAGAAGAACAGATTGCTACTCAAGGTGGAGTTGTTGATTTTTATCGTCCTTTATTGTCGCGGTGTTTAGCAATTCTAGCTGAAGAAGGAATAATTACTCAGCAAAAAGATGGATGGTTATTAGCAAAAGAACCTGTTATATCTTCATCTCAATTACCAATTCAACAACTACGTAGCGAATTTCCTGATTACCTTGCAGAAATTAATTTGATAGAACGTTGTGGTTCGGCTTTAGCTGCGGTAATGCGCCGCCAAATTGAGCCATTAGAATTACTATTTCCCCAAGGCGATTTGAATGCGATCGCATCTGTATATTCTGATGCGGCTGGTGCTAAGTTGATGAATGAACTAGTCGCAGCCACAATTAAAACTGTAGTAGCAAATTTACCAACAAATCGACAGTTACAAATCCTCGAAATTGGAGGGGGAACAGGCTCAAGTACCGCAGCAATTTTACCACATTTACCTCCAGAACAAATTGAATACACATTTACCGATATTTCTTCTAGCTTTTTAACCAGAGCCAAAGAAAATTTCAGTAATTATCCCTTCATTAAATATCAAACTTTAGATATAGAAAAAGCCCCCATTTCTCAAGGATTTCTACCTAGTTATTTTGATATTATTATTGCTGCTAACGTCCTTCATGCCACAGCAGATATTAATGAAACCCTTAATAATGTCCGTTCTTTACTAGCTCCTAATGCCATACTCATACTATTAGAAAGTACCGGAGCGCGTCCTTGGGTAGATTTAACCTTTGGGTTAACAGAAGGATGGTGGTTATGCAGTCAAGATCCGCACCGCAATGGTTATCCATTAGTAGATACAGAACATTGGCAAAACCTACTCGCCAAGCATCAATTTACAGAAATTAACATCATCGAACCAACCAATCCAAAGACACGGAACCTATTACAACAAAGCGTAATCATCGCCAAAAGCAGCCTTCCTTCTCTATGCACCTCTGTGTCTTGGCGCGAAATAATCTTTGCTGACACTAACGGAATTGCTCGCAGTTTAATCACCCCATTCCAACAGCGAGGAATTACTTGTTCCCTCATCTCCCCTCAAGACATTAACCCCGATAACCCCGACGATTACCTATCACTATTACAAAACCTGATAACACCAGAAACGCGTGAAATCATCTACCTCTGGTCATTACAAGAAATAGAAGGCGAAATTTATCAAGCTGTAGAAATTCATTGTAGACGTTTTCTATTTCTACTTCAGGCATTATTACAACAAGAAAACCCCCCCGCGCTCATTCTTGTTACTCAAGGGTCTGTACCAGCAAAAGAAATCACAACCTTAACTTCTCCAGCCCAATCTTCCTTATTAGGAATGGCTTTAAGCTTAGTTCTAGAGCATCCCGAACTAAATTTTAGAGCGATTGATTTAGATCCTCATGCACAAGATTTAGGAGAAAGATTATTTAGAGAAATCTACAACAACACCCAAGAAAACCGCGTCGCTTTGCGGGGCGAACAACGCTTCCGTCCGCGTTTGGTAGAGCGCAAATTAGCAGATGGAAACATCAATTTCCGTCAAGATGGCTTTTATCTAATTTCTGGTGGTACAGGCGGATTAGGTTTAGCCACTGCCCGATGGATGATAGAACATGGCGCGTGTCATTTAGTATTGTGCAGTCGCAGTGGTGCAAAAGCTCTCAATTCTGAAATTCTAGCAAGTCTGCAATCCATTAACGAAGACATCCAAATTAAAGATGTTGATGTCACAGATGCCGAGAAACTGCACGCCCTACTAGAAGAATGCCGATCGCAATATCCGTTGCGAGGAATTTTCCACATCGCTGGCACTTTAGACGATACAACATTACTGCGACTGACACCAGAACGTTTCAACTATGTTCTCGCCCCCAAGGTGAAAGGAACTTGGCTACTGCATCAACTAACCCTGAACGATACCTTAGATTTCTTTGTTTGTTATACCTCTGCTGTGTCGCTCATTGGTTCGGCGGGACAAGCTAATGCTGCGGCTGCGAATGCCTTTGAAGATGCCTTTACCTATTATCGTCATGCACACAATTTACCAGCTACAGTCATCAACTGGGGTCCGTGGAGCGAAATCGGTGCAGCAGTCGATCGCAATGTCTTAGAAAGATTAGCAGCCAAAGGTTATGATGCGATCGCACCAGATTTAGCACTCAATACTCTAGAAAAAATTCTGTTTAATCAAATTGTACGTGCTGGTGTAATTGCTATTGATTGGCAACGTTTTCCATACATTAATCAAAGCTTTTATCAAAACTTCTTACCCCAAATCAAACCTAAATCTCAAACTGCATCCAATCTTTTAGAACAGTGGCAAACCATACCTGTAAAACAGCGTCGTGATTTACTTATCCGCCAAATTAGTTTGCGAGTTTGCACTGTATTAGGACTATCAACTCATGAAGTATCTCCCCAACAAGGCTTTTTTGACATGGGGATGGATTCTCTCACTTCCACAGAACTTCGCAATCTTCTGCAAACAGATTTTAATTGCTCTCTACCCACAACAATCGCTTTTCGGTTTCCCAATGTGGAAACTTTAGCAGATTATCTCCTGCGGGAAATTTTAGTTACCTCTGAGGTGCAAACTCCTGTACAACAACTAATACAAGAAGTTCCCCAAATCCAAATTGAAAAATATACCCCCGAAAAACCGCAACAGGAAGAAGATCCAATTGTGATTGTAGGGATGGCTTGTCGATTTCCTGGCGGTGCGAATGATTTGGAATCATTCTGGCAACTTTTAGAACAGGGGAAAGATGCAGTCAGAGAAATTCCCAGCGATCGCTGGGATATGCAAGCATGGTATCATCCCGATCCAGATACACCAGGAAAAATCTATTCTCCTTACGGAGCATTTCTAGAGCAAATAGATCAATTTGATGCCGAATTCTTTGGCATTGTCCCCCGCGAAGCAGTCGCCATCGATCCTCAGCAACGCCTACTATTAGAAACAACTTGGCAAGCCTTAGAATCTGCTGGGCAAAACCCCCAAAAGTTACGCAACACTCAAACAGGGGTTTTTGTGGGGGCGATGACTCAAGACTATGCCCAGTTGAGTTACGCACCAGAAGCAATTAACGCCTATACTGGTTCTGGCACTTCTCTGAGTGTAGCTGCCGGTCGTATTTCGTATGTGCTGGGCTTGCAAGGTCCATCAATGACAGTTGATACTGCTTGTTCTTCTTCTTTAGTAGCAGTACACCTAGCCTGCAATGCTTTGCGTAATGGTGAGTGTGACATTGCCTTAGCGGGTGGTGTGAATATAATTTTAACTCCGGTAATTTCCTTAATTGAAAGTCGCGCCCATATGCTTGCACCTGATGGACGTTGCAAGACTTTTGATGCGAGTGCTAATGGTATGGTACGGGGCGAAGGCTGCGGGATGATTGTTCTCAAGCGGTTGAGTCAAGCCGTTAAAAGTGGCGATCACATTTTAGCTAAAGTTCATAGTACAGCCGTAAATCACGATGGATCAAGTAGTGGTTTGACTGTACCTAATGGTGATGCTCAAGAAAAATTATTACATCAAGCATTAAAGGCGGCGAAACTCAACCCAGAGCAAATAGATTTTATCGAAGCTCATGGTACTGGGACAGCTTTAGGCGATCCGATTGAATTAGAAAGTATGGCTGCGGTATTTGGCAAACGTCTCCAAAATCGACCTTTAATTATTGGTTCTGTCAAAACTAATTTAGGACATTTAGAAGGAGCAGCCGGAATTGCTGGGTTAATTAAAACTGTTTTAGCCCTACAACATCACAAAATTCCTCCCCATCTTCACTTTCAACAACCCAACCCCCGTTTTGATTGGAGTTCTCAGATTTTTGAAGTTCCAGTACATGGAAAAAACTGGCATCCTAGCCAACGAGAACGCATTGCTGGAGTAAGTTCTTTTGGATTTAGTGGTACTAATGCTCATATTATTGTTGGAGAAATTGCATCTAATTCTCCACAGCCATCTGAGCAGAAATTTTACCTCCTGCCGCTTTCGGCTCGTTCTCAAAAATCTCTCAAAGAATTAGCAAAAAATTATCAATACGCTTTAAATGAATCTGTGAATTTCGCAGATACTTGTTTTACTGCCAGTACAGGAAGGGCTATTTTCCGGCATCGATTGTGTGTCTTGGCTGACTCAAATACTACAGCCGAAAAAGCACTTGCTGATTTCCAAAAAGGTGAAGATTCTGATAATTTAATTACTCCAATTACATCAGAAACTCAAACAAAAGTAGTTTTCCTATTTTCAGGACAAGGTTCTCAATATTCAGGGATGGGACAAACTCTTTACAACCAAGAACCCGTCTTTAAAAATACTCTGGAACTTTGTGACAACATTCTGCAACCTATTTTAGGAAAGTCGCTCTTAGATTTAATTTTTCAATTGCAAAATAGTGAACAGCTAGAACAGACTCAAATCACACAACCAGCCCTGTTTTCACTGGAATACGCACTTGCGAAATTATGGCAATCTTGGGGAATACAACCTGCTGCCCTTTTAGGACACAGTATTGGTGAATATGTCGCCGCTTGTTTAGCAGGAGTCTTTTCTTTAGAAGATGCTTTGCAGTTAGTTGTTCAACGCGGTCGCTTGATGGGAGAACTACCGCATAATGGAGCAATGGCAGCAATTTATGCTGATTATCAAACAGTAGCCGATCATCTGACTCCCTATGGAAATCAAGTAAATATTGCCGCAGATAATGGTGCAATTAATGTTATTTCTGGCTTGAGTGAAATTGTTGAACAACTAGAGAAATCATTTATGGAGCAAGGTTATAAAACTAGACGTTTGGCAGTATCTCATGCTTTTCATTCTCCTTTAATGGAGCCAATCCTTGATGATTTTGCTAAGATGTTACAGCAAGTTTCTTTCCATGAACCAAGCCTGAATATTATTAGTAATGTCACAGGTAAACCAATTGGCAAAGAAATTGCTACTGCCGGTTATTGGCTGCGCCATCTTCGCAATACTGTACATTTTGGTCAAGGATTTAAATTGTTAATTGACAGTGGTTATCGCCATTTTTTGGAGTTAGGACCAAAGCCTGTGTTATTAGGTATGGCGCGGCTAAATTCTCAAAGCAAAGAAATATTATGGCTACCCAGCATTGTACCTGGACAAGATGAACAAGCCCAGATGTACAGAAGTTTAGCAACACTTTTTGTTAATGGTTATTCTATAGAATGGACAGAGGTATTTAAGCAAGTCCAGCGGGTTCTTTTACCTACTTATCCGTTTCAACGAGAACGTTATTGGTTATCAAATCCACAATTTTTTGTAAGTGATATTAAGACTAAACTGCATCCTTTTATTCATGAGGTTAAAAAGCTAGCTACAGGAGAAATTATTGTTGAAGGAGAGATAAGTTCTGAGTATCCAGATTATCTGGAAGGACACAAGGTATTTGGAAAAATCTTGTTTCCGGCTACGGGTTTTATTGAAACGATTTTAGTAGCTAGTCGGCAAATATTTACTGATGATTTGGCGATTATTCAAAATGTTGCTATTCATCAGGGGTTAGTTTTATCTCAATCTCAAACTAAATTGCAACTGATTTTTAAGTCTAAGAAGTCGTCTGGCTATAGTTTTGAGATATTTAGTAGTGATTCAGCAAAAGATAGTTGGGTACTTCATGTTACGGGTGAGATTAACGTTAATGAAAGACATGAAAAGCTCACACACAGACGCAGAGACGCAAAGGATGAAAGAAGGGAATCTGTAGATATAGCCAGATTTTATGAGTTTTATGAGCAGATGGGAATTAGCTATGGTCAGCGTTTTCAGGCTATTCAAGAACTCAGGTATTTTAGCAGTAGTTCTCAGGCTAAAATTAGTATCGATCGCAGTTTGGTAGATCGGCGATATTGTTTGCATCCTGTGCTTTTAGATGCTTGTTTACAAAGTATTGGCGCGGCTTTCCCAGAAATTCACGGTCAGGAATTGCATTTACCTTATGGTTTCTCTTCTCTAGAATTATTTGGCAATCCTGGTACTCAAGCTTGGACGCACATTGAGATTAAATCTCAGATTGATGGTGAAATCTGTGTAGATGTAGAGGTTTATGATGAGCAAGAACAGCTTTGCGCTCGGTTTACAGACTTAACAGCACGGCGGATTAATCCAGCAGTTTTACAACGTTTATGGCAAGAAACTGAAAATAATTGTTTTTACCAGGTGCAATGGCAAAAGCTTGATTCAGTTTCAACTATTACAGGAAACTCTCAACATTCATGGTTAGTGTTTGTACGTCCTAGCACAGCTTTGTATCAGTCGATTAATTTATTGCAAAAAGCTGGAGAAAAAGTTATTACTGTAGAACTTAGTGATGATTATAAACATCATTCTCTAGAAAGTTTTGTCATCAATCCATCTCGGAAATCTGATTTTCAACGTTTATATCAAGAAGCATATCCATCGGGTGAATTTCCTACGGGTGTGATTTTTGCTTGGGAAACTGTACCTAATGAAGCAAGTGCAGATACAGTTTACAAGAGTTGTAATGCTGTATTGTATTTAATTCAAACTATTACTAGTAATATGAAAAAATTACCTGATTTATGGTTAGTAACTCGTGGTGCGAATCGAGTTTTATCTGAAACTTATTTGCAACCGGAACAATCTCCGCTTTGGGGATTAGGAGCAGTAATTAATCATGAATATCCCCAAATTCGTTGTGTATGTTTAGATTTACCAGCAATTGTAGAATCTCATGAAGCTGAATTTTTGTTCAACGAATTTCATACATCAGGCAGTGAGTCACGCCTAGCTTTACGCCGAGGAAACCGTTATGGAGCAAGGTTAGTATCTGCAACAATTCCCGCAGCCCAAAAACAGCAATTAGTTAGCAAAGAGGGAGCTTATTTAATTACAGGTGGTTTGGGTAAACTTGGCTTGCTCATGGCTCAGTGGTTATCACAAATGGGAGCTAGCCATTTAGTTTTGTGTAGTCGCCATGTCAAATCTCAACCAGAAGCGATCGCCTCATTAACTAAAAATGGTACACAGATTACAATTGTCAATGCTGATATTACCTCAGCCGCAGATACGGAACAGCTATTCTCCCGTTTTGGCGCGGATTTACCCCCCTTACGCGGAGTCATTCACGCGGCGGCTGTCCTTGATGATGGGCTTTTAACTAATCAAAATTGGGAAAAATATCAAAATGTTATGCGTCCCAAAGTGGAAGGCACTTTATTATTAGACCGCTACACCCGCAATCTATCTTTAGACTTTTTCATAGCCTTTTCTTCTGCTGCTGTAATTCTAGGTTCACCGGGACAAAGTAGTTACGCTGCTGCTAATGCTTTTATGGATGCTTTAATACAGCAACGACAAAGTTTAGGATTACCAGGTATTAGTATCAAGTGGGGCGCATGGGATACAGGGAATAAAATTGAAAAACAACGTTTTGCTAATTGGGGTATTCACAGTATGCCTTCTGATACCGCTATCAAATATCTCAGTGACTTAATTCTCAGCGACGTTGATCAAGGAATTATTCTTGATATTGATTGGTCTACTTTTAATCAAGCTTTTAACCTTAATCAACCATTCTTTGCTGAAGTAATTACAACTAAAGCAGATAGCAAAGAGGCAAAATTATTAGAACGATTAAAATCTGTACCTATAGATGAACGAGCAGAAAATTTATCGCAAGGAATTGAGAAAGTTTTACGCGAAGTTACTGGATTATCTGGTAGTAGTGTGATTCATCACCACACCTCATTTTTAGAGTTGGGTTTAAACTCGTTAATGGTACTAGAATTTAAAAATCGACTGGAAAGTAATTTAGCTTGCACTTTACCTACATCTATAATCTTTGATTATCCTAATATTGCGAGTCTCAACATTTATTTGCAGAAAGAAGTGTTAGCAGATTCTGTTGATTTTGAGATAAAATCAAATGAATCTAGTGAGATTGTCAATCCTTATGAAAGTCTCAATGAAGATGAGTTGGCTATACTACTTAATCAAAAGTTAGCGGAGCTTGAAGAATATGGTGATTAAATATTAAAGCTAAATTTCAGTGCGTCAAAAATTTTTAATTGATAAATAGGAGAGTAAAGTGTTGGAAAATATTGGTAAAATCCCCTTCAACTATGAATGGCGCAATCGCTGGATAATCATCAAAGAATTTATCCAGAATCCACTTCAAGAACTTTGGTTTTTACGAGATAAATTTGAGGTATCTGAACTTTATACTAGGATAGCTAAACGAGAGTGTGATCTTCACGATCCCAATGTTCCCCAATGGCTCAACTTTGGCTATTGGCAAGAGGAAACGACTTATAACGGAGCCTGTGCTGCTTTAGCCCGGAAATTGGGAGAAATTGCCAAACTTAGCCCTGGAGACAAAGTTTTAGATGTCGGCTTCGGTTTTGCTGAACAAGATATACTCTGGGTGCGTGAAAACAATGTAGATGCAATTACTGGGATAAATACGACAGAAATACAAGTAGAAATTGCTCAAGAACGAGTAGCTAAGGCGGGATTATCTGAACGTATAAATCTTCAGGTGGGTTCGGCAACTAACATTCCTTGTGAGGACAATACTTTTGATAAAGTTACAGCTTTAGAATGTGCTTTTCATTTCAATACTCGTGAAGATTTTTTTGCGGAAGCATTTCGAGTTTTGCGCCCCGGTGGAAAGTTAGCATTAGCTGATTGTCTGCCAAGAGTAGGACGAAATATTGACTTTTGGCTGCGCGTCAATAGCAAGAAAATGTGTATTCCTTTTGTTAACCAATATGACCGCAATATTTATGTTGAAAAACTCAAAAAACATGGATTTGTAAATATCCAAGCTGTATCAATTAGTGAATATGTTTGGCCTGCTGCTGTGCGTTACTTTGCTGAGTCCAGTAAAGGCATTAGTAAACACGATTTAGTGATCAATCTCCAGCAAGATAATCCAGGTCTTGAGGCTTGGTCGAGAGATAGAGGTTGGTTTATGGCTTTTGATGATTATCTTTTATTTTCAGGGGAAAAACCGGATTAGATATTACCAGACAATCAAAAAATCGCGGACAAAAGCATGGCTCAAAATACAGATTATAAAAAATTAATAGCTACAACCCTCACAAAAATGGAGGCAATGCAGGCTCGCATTACTGAATTAGAAACTAGACAAAGTGAGCCGATTGCTGTTGTGGGAATGGGTTGTCGTTTCCCTGGAGGAATCAGTTCTCCTGAAGCTTATTGGAACTTTTGTCAAGCTGGACTTGATGCAATTGTAGAAGTTCCTCAAAGCCGTTGGGATATCTCAAAATTTTATGCTCCAGAGCCTACTCCTGGCAAAATGAACACTCGTTATGGGGGATTTTTACAACAGGATATTACAGAATTTGATGCCCGTTTCTTCTCCATATCTTCCCGCGAAGCAACTTCAATGGATCCTCAACACAGGTTATTACTTGAGGTGGCGTGGGAAGCGTTAGAAAACGCCAATTTACCACCAACTAATTTAGCAGGCGATCGCGTGGGTGTGTTTGTCGGTATCACTAGTGTTGACCACGCGATGACAGTCTACAAAAGCAAGTATGATGAAATCGATTCTTTTTTTGGTACAGGAAACTCCCTAAGTGCAGCAGCAGGTAGGTTATCTTATTTTCTCAACCTCCGCGGACCTTGTATGTCTATTGATGCAGCCTGTGCTTCTTCATTGGTTGCACTTCACCAAGCTATTCGCAGCTTGAGAAATCATGAGTGCGAAATAGCCTTAGTAGGTGGTGTCAATCTCATCTTAGATCCGGCAATTACGATTAACCTTTGTCAGTCGGGGATGATGTCTCCCGATGGTC
The DNA here is from genome assembly GCF_028330815.1 of Dolichospermum lemmermannii CS-548. Lineage (NCBI taxonomy): Bacteria > Bacillati > Cyanobacteriota > Cyanophyceae > Nostocales > Aphanizomenonaceae > Dolichospermum > Dolichospermum lemmermannii. Next base: position 44,482 of record NZ_JAQMTJ010000258.1, on the reverse strand, counting down.
GCTGCAAGACTTTTGATGCGGCTGCAAATGGATATGTGCGGGGCGAAGGATGCGGGGTTTTAGTTCTCAAACGCCTGTCTGTCGCTGAAAAAAATGGCGATCGCATTCTCGCATTACTACGGGGGTCTGCGGTCAATCATAACGGTGCAGCCGCCGGTTTAACAGTTCCCAGTGGACCCGCCCAACAAGATTTACTTCGTCAAGCCTTAGCTGATGCTAGAGTCAAACCCCAGCAAGTCGGGTATATAGAAGCACATGGTACGGGTACTTCTTTAGGCGACCCCATTGAGATGAACGCGATCGCGGCTGTGTATGGAGAGCGATCGCAACCTCTTTACGTCGGTTCAGTTAAGACTAATATCGGACATCTCGAAGCTGCCGCAGGGATAGCAGGAACAATCAAGACAATTCTCGCCCTCCAGCATGGTGAGATTCCGTCTCATCTCCACTTCCAAGAACCCAATCCCCTGATTAATTGGCAAGGATACCCGATCAAAATTCCTAGTCAAGCCATACCCTGGTCGAACAATGGCCAAGTCCGTATCGCTGGAGTCAGTTCCTTCGGTTTTTCTGGAACCAATGCTCACATAATTATTGAACAAGCACCTGCTGCCAACATACCAGAAATTAAACTGCAACGTCCCAGCCATCTGTTGACGATTTCTGCTCATAGCGAAACGGGTTTAAAAGAACTAGCACTACGTTTTCAGACCCGCTTAGAGTCTCATCCAGAGATGGGAGATATTTGTCATAGTGCGGCAATTGGTAGGTCGTCTTTACCTGAACGTTTAGCGATCATTGCAGATACATTGACAGAGTTGCAACAAAGATTAGCAGCTTTTGCTGAGGAAAAAAATATTGATCATGGGATTTTTTATCGACGTTTTACAGGAGAAAAATACCCTAAAATAGTCTTTCTTTTCACTGGTCAAGGAGCTTGTTATGCGGGTATGGGTAATCAACTTTACCAAACCCAACCGACATTTCGCCAATATATTGATCAATGTGCAGACATTTTAGGAAATTATTTAGAGTTTCCACTACAACAAATATTATTTGGCGATCGCACAGATTTACTCAATCAAACTGCATACGCTCAACCAGCTATATTTGCTCTAGAATATTCACTTGCCATGTTGTGGCAATCTTGGGGAATCAAACCTAGTTTACTAATTGGCCATAGCGTTGGTGAATATGTTGCAGCTTGTATTGCAGGAGTATTTAGTTTAGAAGCAGGTCTAGCATTAATTGTTAAACGTGGGCAATTAATGCAAACTGCACCTCTAGGAAAAATGGCTTCAGTTTTTGCAGATGAAGCTACGGTATCTGCTCTCATTCAAAACTATGGTAATACAGTTTCCATCGCGGCTATTAATCATCCTCAACAAATTGTGATTTCTGGGGAAAGTAATAGTATTGATGAGATTGTCGCCAACTGCAAAAGCCAAAAAATAGCCGTTCAATTACTATCTGTAAATGGGGCTTTTCATTCTCCATTAATGGAGTCAATCTTAGATGATTTTGAAATTGCTGCTCGTGAGGTTTCGTATCATCCTCCTCAAATTCTACTAGTTTCAGGAATTGATGGACAACCTTTAACAACTGCGCCTGATGCAAGTTACTGGAGACAACAAAGCCGTCAAGCAGTGCAGTATTTCCAGAGTCTAATTACGGCGTTAAACAAAGGATATAACCTATTTTTAGAAGTGGGTCCAAGACCAATACTAGCAGAACAAGGCCGTCGTTATAACGATGACGCTATATGGCTTAGTTCTCTCAATAGAGGCTTGGATAACTGGCAGACGATGCTATCAGCACTTGCCCAACTCTACATTAATGGAGTTAATTTTAACGCCGAAAAATTCAATAAAGACTATGGCTATAGAAATATCCAATTACCAAATTATCCTTTTCAAAGAAAACGTTTTCAATTTAAATCTACTGTTTTAGCAGAATCAAGTTTGAGCAAAGAAGTGCCTTTAGAAAGAGAGCTAATGGAGACTAATATGACTTTAGCAAAAGTTGCAAATATCAAAAAACATCAGCAAGAAATCGGTAATAAATTAAAGTCTATCTTGGCTTTGCTACTTAAAGAAGATGAAAATGACATTAGAGATGATGAGACATTATTAAATCTGGGAGCAGATTCGATTATTTTGACCGACTTTGTTCGCAAAATCGAAGAAAAATTTGGCGTAAAAGTCAAGATAGATCAATTATTTACTGATTTACAAACAATTGACGAAATATCTATTTATCTATCTGATTATATTAAACAAAAACCATCAAATACATCTGATGAAACAGCAATAAATGATATTTTAACTAAAACCTCAGTTCAAGTATCTAATTCCGAGTCAGAATTAAATAATTATCTGTGGGTGATTTCCCAATTACAACCAATTGCTGTTGCTTATATCTTGAAAGCTTTAGAAGTATTAGGTAAAAGACTAAGTATAGCAGACACCTGGACAACAGAAGATTTATTACAAACCTTACCCATAGCCTCAAAATATCATATTTTAGTTAATCGTTATTTAAAAACTTTAGAGCAAACTGGAATTATTCAAAATCAAGGTAATGTATGGATAGTAAAAAGCCTACCTACGCCTTTTTCTTTACCAGAAGCTATAGAGAATCTGCAAACAACTTGTCCAGCAGCAAAACCTGAATTGGAGATGCTACACCGCTGTGGAGAAAATTTAGGAGAAGTTCTCAAAGGAAATATAGATCCTTTAGAGTTAATTTTCCCAGCAGGTTCAGTTGTCCATGCAGAAAGTATATATGGCAATTCTCCTGTATCTCGTTTGATGAATCAACGAGTATCCCAAGCAATTAACTCTATTTTAAATAATTTTTCTAGTAGCGATCGCCCTTACCAAATTATTGAAGTGGGAGGTGGTACAGGTGCGACATCTGAAGCAATTGTTAATAATTTAAATCTCAATCATACAACTTATTTTTTCACTGAACTTTCTCCTGTTCTCCTCAATAAAGCACGGCAAAAATTTAAAAATAGGCATAAGTTTAACTTCAATCAATTAGATATTGAAAAATCACCAGTTTCTCAAGGGTTAACAGCGCATTCCTATCACATAGTTGTTGCTGCTAACGTGCTTCATAGTACCCGAAATATTACAGAAACACTCAATAATATTCGAGAACTACTAATACCTGGTGGTTACTTGGTATTACTAGAAACAGTAGAAAATAATTCATGGCTTGATTTAACTTTTGGACTCACACCTGGATGGTGGCGTTTTCAAGATAAAGAGTTACGTTTAGATACTCCATTGCTAAGTGGAGAAAGTTGGTGTGCTGCTTTAAAACGTTGTGGATTTGTCAATGCAGATATTTATTCTCAACAAAATAATATCAGCATCTACAATGGACAAGAGTTAATTATTGCTTCCACTTCTCCTGAGAGTGCTATTGATCACCAATCAAAAACAGTAGCTGTATCAATACCAACCTCTGGCAAAGAAGCTTTGATGATGGCTCAATTGCAATCTTTGAAAGAACTCAAAGATATTCATGAAAAAACTATTATCAAGCAATTAGAAATACTGCAATCTGCACCTGTTGCACCAAGCAATACACCAGAAGTTTTGTTGATTCAAACAGAAACTGCGCCTACTCCTAAAATAAGCAAAACAGAAACCACACCTCCTACCCAAAAAATTAGTTCTCCAAATTTGAATCCACTAGCTTTAAAACTGACAGAGAGTAAATCTTTAACCGAACAACAGCAAGCTTTCATCCAAAAATTAGAGATTGTTTATAATCAAAGAACAGCAAAATCCAAGGCATATTCGCAAAACAGCCGGAAGACAATGGTTGATGTGAAACCTACTATTGACTTCCGTATGGCTTTAAAAGAATTTCAGTATCCCATCGTTTCAGAATCAGCCCAAGGTGCATATTTTCGTGATATCGATGGCAATGATTACATCGACTTAGCAATGGGGTTTGGAGTTAACTTTTTTGGGCATAGTCCTGATTTTGTGTTGACAGAAATTCAGCAACAAATGCAACACGGAATTGGTTTAGGAATGCAGTCTAATATTGCAGCAGAAACAGCTGCTTTAATTTGTGAAATAACAGGTGTAGAACGAGTCGCTTTTAGTAATACTGGTACAGAAGCGATTATGGCAGCAGTTCGTATTGCTCGTTCTCGGACAAAACGCCAAAAAATTGTGATTTTTGCTGGTTCTTATCACGGTACTTTTGATGGCATTTTAGCCCGCGCTGGCGAGGAAGCAGGAACAGCTGAACCATTGAGTCTTGGTACACCATCAGGAATGGTTGAAGATGTTATAGTTCTTACCTATGGAGCGGAAGAAAGTCTAGAAATAATTGCAGAGCAAGCTGATAATTTAGCAGCAGTTTTAGTAGAACCTGTCCAGAGCCGTAAACCAGATTTACAGCCTAAAGAATTTATCCAAAAATTACGTAAATTGACTCAACAAAAAGAAATTGCCCTAATTTTTGATGAGATTATTACTGGATTTCGCATTACTCCAGGAGGAGCGCAGGAATGGTTTGAGATTGAGGCAGATATAGTAGTTTATGGTAAGGCGATCGGTGGTGGTTTGCCTATCAGTATGATCTGCGGTAAAGCAGATTTCTTAGACACAGTTGATGGCGGTTTCTGGAGTTATGGAGATGATTCCCATCCGCAAACAGAATTAACTGCTTATGGTGGTACTTTCTGTCGTCATCCCTTAGCTTTGGCTGCTTGTCGGGCAGTGCTTTTACATTTACGTGAACAAGGCGCAACGCTTCAAGAAACAGTCAATCAATTAACTAATCGATTAGCTATTGAGGTTAATCAGTTCTTTCAAGAAACAGGAATTCCTATCCGCATTGTTCATTTTGGCTCTTTGTTTCGCTTTGAATCTTCTGGTGCTTATAGTATTTTCCTCAAACCTATCGAATTACCACTTTTTTACTACTTATTAAATCTCAAAGGTGTGTATACATGGGAAAAACGAGTTTGTTTTCTCTCAACTCGCCATACCAATGAGGATATAAATAAAGTAGTAGCTGCTGTCAAAGAAGCGATTATAGAACTGCGACAAGCAGGTTTTTTCGCAAATGCTAAACCACCACAAACAAAGAAAAGAGAAGCAAGCGATCGCACTGAAGATGAAGATGCTAGGAATAATTTAAATCAGCAATTTCCTACCAGTGAAGCGCAACGTCAGCTTTGGCTATTGGCAGAATTAGATACAACTGCTTCAGCATCATATAATGTGACTACTTCCTTAGAATTGCGTGGTGCTTTAGATATTTCATCTTTGCAACAAGCGATTAATGAAGTAGTCAATCGCCACGAAGCGTTGCGAACCAAAATATTAGAACAAGGCGAACTACAGGAAGTTATCAGTAGTGTCAAAATTGACTTACCGTTAATCAATTTGATGGATGAATATAACCCAGAAGCAACTGCTTTAGTATTGAGAACTGAGTTATCGCAAAAGCCTTTTGACTTGGGTGTTGCTCCTTTATTTGCGGCTGTGCTGATGCGTTTAGCACCTGAACATTATCTGCTAACTTTAAAAACTCATCATATTGTTGCAGATGGTTGGTCACTAGGGCTAATTTTGAATGAACTCGGCAAACTTTATTCAGCAAAAATTGGTGTTGCTACAGAATCTTTATCGCCACCAATGCAGTTTCGCAAATATTTAGCTTTGCGACAGCAAGAAGCGCAAAGTCCACAAATGCAAGAACATCGTGATTTTTGGTTAAAAACTTATGAGGGAGAAATCCCCATATTTGAACTTCCTACAGACTTTCCTCGTCCTGCTGTCAAAACTTACACAGGCGGTAGAGAAAGTAAAATTATTGCTCCTCAACTATGGCAAAATTTACAGACTGTAGGACGCAAAAATCAAGCAACATTATTTATGACAATGTTTGCTGCTTACACATCTTTTTTGCGGCGCATTTCCGGTCATGATGATTTAGTAATTGGTATTCCCATTTCTGGACGACAAGTCGAAGGAAGCGAAAAATTAGTTGGCTTTTGTTCGCAATTTTTACCGATTCGTATCCAGACAGATGTCACTGCTTCTTTTGTTACACATCTTCGTCACACCAAAGAAACACTCATAGCCGCTTTTAAACACCAAACTCACGCCTTAGAAGAATTATTAGCAGCCTTAAAATTACAACGAGATTTTTCGCGTTCTCCCCTGATTTCAGTCTCTTTCAATCTCGACCCTAAATTAACTTTACCTGAATTTGAAGGACTGAACGTATCGCTACCACCAGAGCCAATTGGTTACACTCCTTTCGATTTGGGCTTTAATTTCATCGAAGTCAATGACGCACTGATTATCTACTGCAACTACAATACAGAACTGTTTAAGCCGGAAACTATCAAACAGTTTCTAGAAAGTTTTGAAATTTTGATGCAGGGTGTAATCAAAGATGCCAATATTTTACTGTCTGAGTTGCATTTATTAACACAAGTGCAACAGGAAGAATTATTGGCAAAATTAACAGGTTCAACAATAGAATTACCCCAAAATTCTACAATCATTGATGACTTTATTGCTCAAGTTAAATCTACACCCGATGCACCTGCATTAATAGTTGAGGAAACGACTCTTACCTATCGAGAACTGAATGAGAAGGTAAATCGTTTAACCAATTACTTACGTGAGAAATATAACCTTGGTGCGGGGAAGGCGATCGCACTCGCAATCGGACGCAATCAAAACTTAATTATCGCCATTCTAGCTACTTTTAAAACTGGGGCGACATACGTACCGATAGACCCCCAATATCCTAGCAGTCGCATCGATTTTATTGTAAAAGATAGTGGCTGTCATCTCTGTCTTACCGAAAGTAATTTTGTCTCTCAATTACCCCAAGAAATCGAAGCAATCTGCTTAGATAAAATCGACAATATTTTGGCTGATTTTGACATAAATGAGCCTAATTTCCAACCAGACACTAAGCAAATTGCCTATATTTTATACACTTCTGGCTCTACCGGAAACCCTAAAGGAGTCCTGGGTCGTCACATTTCTATTTTGAATGTAATTCGGAGTTTACGACTGACATTTAACTTAGATAAACATCCTGAATGGCGTTATATCTTCACTGCACCTGTCACCCATGATCCATCTTTTCGTAATATTTTCCTACCTTTAACCATAGGTGCTGCTTTATATATGTACGAAGTACAGCATATAGGGCATTTAGTTTCATTTTTACAAGAAAACAAAATCAATGCACTGCACACAACACCATCTATTTACCGAGAAATTTTAGCTGTACTCGCACCCCAAGAAACTATCCCCAGCTTAAAATATATCTCTTGCGGGGGAGAAAAATTAGACCGAGAAACTGCGATCGCTTTACGAAAACGCTTCCCTGCTGAAATTGTCAGCAATGTCTACGGTTCTACAGAAACTTGTGTAGGGGTATCTCAATATACAATAGACGACAACTTAAATACAGGCGTACCTCTTGGTCAGGTTTTCCATAACAATCGATTATTTGTCTTAGATGAATTCAATCACCCCGTACCTCTGCACGTAATCGGTGAAATTTGCGTAGAAGGTGCAGCATTAGCAGTTGGTTATCGTAATCTTCCTGAAATTACCAGAGAAAAATTTCAACCCAACTTTTTAAATTCAGAAAAAATTCTCTTTAGAACGGGAGATTTAGGTAAACAAATTGCTCCAGGTGTGATTGAATTTATAGGGCGAAAAGATAATCAAGTTAAGGTCAATGGCTATCGTGTAGATCCAGGAGAACTTGAATACCAAATTAGCCGCTATGCCGAGATTGAGAAAGCAATTGTCTTACCTATAGAGGTAAATAACCAAATTCAATTATCTGCTTATTGTCAAACTGATAAAGATATAAAAATTTCTGAAATCAGAGAATTTTTAGCTAAATATTCGCCAGTTTACATGATTCCTAGTTCCTTTATCTTCTTAAAGCAATTTCCCTTAACTAAACATGGCAAACTTGACTTGCGATCGCTCGTCGCTCTCAAGCCGACAGATCAACTAACACAAGTCTCTTATACTGCACCGCGTAATACTTTAGAATCAAAGCTAGTCCATATTTGGGAAAAAATTCTCACTAAACATCCCATTGGAATTTTTGATAACTTTTTTGAAATCGGCGGACACTCTCTGCTCCTTTCTAGAGTAGTCACTCACGTCCATAAAGAATTAAATGTATTAGTTAAATTAGCTGATTTCTTCAAAGTTCCCACAATTCTTGGATTAGCAGCTTTAATATCTAAAGCTCAATCTAACTATCAAGAACCCATACCAGCAATAACTCAACAAGAATCTTATCCCATGTCTCATGGACAACGCCGTCTCTGGGCTTTAGAATTCCTCGATCATAACCATTATGCTTACGGAATGCCAAGTGCTTATCAATTCAATGGTGATTTAAATATCGCTGCTTTTGAAAATGCTTTTAAAAAATTGATAGAACGCCATGAAATTTTACGCACTACGTTTACTTTAATCAATAATGAACCGCGTCAAATAGTAAACGAACAGATGGATTTTGCAGTCAACCAAATAGACTTAATAGATGATGAAAACCAAGCAGCAAAAATTGCTGAAGCTATTCGTAACAATGCCAAAACTATTTTTGATTTAGAAACAGGGCCTTTACTCAAGATTAATTTACTAAAGCTGAGTCAACAGAGTAATATAGTCCTATTCAATATGCACCATATCATTTCAGATGGTTGGTCAGCAGGCGTTTTAATTAAAGATTTTACTGCACATTATCATGCCTATGGTAAAGAGAATGTAGAATTAACGTCACCTCTAAGAATTCATTATAAAGACTATACTTCATGGCAAAATCAGCAACTCCAAACACCAAAATTGCAAGCACAAAGGGATTACTGGTTACCTAAATTGATTCCTGCTCCAGCACCGCTTGATTTACCTTTAGATTATACTCGACCAGCAGTACAAAGTTTTTCTGGTTCTGTGGTTATCTGGAAGCCAAATCAAGAATTCATCAAGGATTTTGAGTTATTAACTAAGACTCAAGAAGCTAGTTTATTTATGGGCTTACTAACATTAGTCAAAGGTTTTCTGTTTCGCTATACCGAGCAGAATGAAATTACAGTAGGCTCTCCCATTGCTGGAAGAAATCATCCCGATTTAGAAGAACAAATAGGTTTTTATGTGAATACTTTAGTCTTGCGCGATCAAATAACAGTAGACGATAGCTTTGCTACTTTACTGGCAAAAGTGAAAACAACCACAATACAGGCATATGATAACCAAGAATATCCTTTTGATAAACTAGTATCAGATTTAAATTTTAAACGCGATCCTAGCCGTAACCCTTTATTTGATGTTGTAGTTGTTCTGCAAAATAATCAAAATGTAGACCTAGCAATAGATGGGATTTCTGTTAATACCCTTGAGCAGGAACTTGTTACTGCTAAATTTGATCTAGAGTTCATTTTTGTGGACGAAGCGGAATTATATTTGAAGTTAATCTACAACACAGATATATTCGCTAAGGAACGTATTTCATTGATGATAAAGTCGTTAGAAACTCTTCTAGAAGAAGTAGTCAAATCTCCCGACACACCATTATTACATCTGTGCGATCACACAGATAAAGCTTGTCAAGAAGATAACAGTCTTTTCGCCACAAATTTTAATTTTTAGTAATTTATGCAAATAAAGAATTGCAAATTTGGAGAAAAATTATGAATAAAAAACTACCCGTGCTGGGAATTTTAGGCGGAATGGGGCCTGTAGTTACTATTGAATTTCTCAAAACTATTTATGAATACAACCAGTATATAGACAACGAACAAGAAGCACCCAACGTTATCGTTTTCTCACTTCCTGCTGCACCAGATCGCACGACTTCAGTGCATAGCGGAAATGAAAGAGAATTCATTGATTTTGTGCAAATACATTTAGAAAAACTGAATCAATTAGTAGACCGCATAGTGATTGGTTGTTGTACTGCTCATTATGCTTTGGCTCATCTACCAGAGCATCAGACTAATAAAGTAATCTCTTTAATTAAAATTGCTGATCAACAACTACAAGCGCATGATGAACCTGCACTTTTACTTGCAGGTTCAGGTACTTACAAGAAAAAATTGTTTGAGCAAGGTTGTACTGCTGCAAATATGATTATTTCTCCAGATGAAAAAGATTATCACTTGATTCATGAGATGATTTTTAAAGTATTAAAACGAGGACAAAACCCCCTAATAATTCTTGAAGATGTTCAAAAACTGTTAGATAAATACAATACTCGTTCCTTTATTTCTGGTTGTACAGAATTTCATATTCTCGCCAAACATCTCAAGCTTAATAGAATTGATTCTATTCAAGCGATTGACCCTTTAACTACTATAGCTAAAAACTTTTTTCAGTTATTAGATTCATCCTCATCTAATTCTCATTTGCTGACAAAAACAATGAAATTATCTCAGCAATTTCATTCATAAAATATTGATTCTAAAGCATCTTTGTATCAAACAAATTAAGGTTAATTAACATGACAGCTATTTACCCCCCCCAAAATTTCCCAAGCAAGACTAAAAATCATAAAGTTCTTTTAATTGGTAAAATGTATGATGAGATAGGTGAAAAACTGCTCGCAGAATACACTAATGTCGAGATTATCAAAGAACCAAAGCAGCATCAAATCCATGAGGCTATTCAAGATGTATCTGGCGTATTTGTCCGTTATCCTACTAAATTAGATGCCCAAGCAATTGGATTGGCAAAAAATTTAAAAGTTATTAGTACTTCTGGATTTGGAACTGATGCAATTGATATTGCTGCTGCAACAAAACGGGGAATTGTGGTAGTTAATAATCCTGGCTTGTCAACAACGGCTGTGACAGAACACACACTTTCCATGATTTTAGCACTTGCTAAAAAACTAACTTTTCTCAATCAATGTGTCAAAGCAGGAAACTACTTAATTCGTAATCAGGTACAACCCATTCAATTAGAAGGAAAAACTCTTGGTATTGTTGGTTTGGGAAGGATTGGTAGTGCTGTTGCGAAAATTTGTAGTACAGCATTGCAGATGCGAGTTTTAGCATACGATCCTTATGTTCCAAGCGGTAAAGCAGATGCCGTCAGAGCAACTTTAGTACAAGATTTAGACTACCTACTTACTGAATCTGACTTTGTATCTTTGCATCCTGAGCTAACTGATGAGACTTGTGAAATGTTCGATCTAGAAGCTTTTAAGAAAATGAAGCCTTCTGCTTTTTTAATCAATACATCTCGTGGAAAAGTAGTTCGCCAACCAGATTTAGTTACAGCTATACGCGAAAAATTAATAGCAGGAGCTGCAATCGATGTGTTTGAGCCAGAACCTCCAGCTATTAATAATCCTTTATATGAGTTTGACAATGTAATTTTCTCACCTCATCTAGCTGGAGTTACACCTGAAGCTGGTATGGCTGCTGCACTTTCCGCCGCTAACCAAATATTGCAAGTGCTTCAGGGCGAGAAGCCACCTTACATCATCAATTCTAAAGTTTGGAATTCATAATTTTTTAGGTTCTTCGGTACTTTTTATGGAGAACCTAGTTCAGAATCCTTGAAAACCTTATTGTGTCGGCATTTCATTCAAAATATGGGCATTATAGTTTATAACCCTTGTCCCGTAACCCCGTAAGGGTTTTGTGATAATCAATCCTCAACCACCATAAAACAAACGCAAGAGCCATAAATATCAATATTAATAATGTATTTTTCTTATTTGATAGCTATACCTTATGAAATATAAAACAAAGTTTCATAATAATTTATAATAGTAAAATATTATTTTTGTAAGATGTATAATATGCAAAATCAAGTTATTTATAATCAAGCTTCAAAAAATACTGCTTTCCTTGCTAATTTTACTCAGTTTTGGGTGGCTGTAAAAGCGATCGCCGCCCCTTACTGGTTTCCAACAGAGCCAGGTGTAAGAGCATTTTCAGATGTGATTCAGGCATGGGGAATGCTTGTTCTCCTCATTTTATTAATAATTGGGCTTGTGGGCATAACTGCCTTTAATAGCTTTGTTGATCGCTATTTAGTCGATGTTATTGTTCAAGATAAAGATATTTCTAAATTTGTTAAGACGTTAGCACTTTACGCCTTTGGGCTGCTCTTAATCACCCTCTTAACAGGATTTTCTAAATTTGTCAGAAAAAAAATTGCCCTTGATTGGTATCAATGGCTCAACAAGCAGATTTTAGAAAAATATTTTAGCAATCGTGCCTATTATAAAATCAATTTTAGCTCCGATATCGATAACCCAGACCAACGTCTATCTCAAGAAATCGAACCTATTGCCAGGACTGCTCTAAATTTTTCTGCTACTTTGTTGGAAAAAGTCCTGGAAATGACAACTTTTTTAATAATTCTTTGGTCAATTTCCAAACTAGTAGTAGCAATTCTACTTACTTATACTATTATAGGTAATCTGATTGCTGCTTATATGAGTCAAGAATTAGATAAGATTACGCAAGAGGAACTTGAATCTAAAGCAAGCTACAACTACAGCCTAACTCATGTTCGGAATCATGCTGAATCTATAGCTTTTTTCCAAGGAGAAAGCCAAGAATTAAATATAATTGAGCGCAGATTTAATACTCTCTTGAAAAATTCTGAAAGTAAAATTAATTGGGAAAAAAATAAAGACATTTTTAATAGAGGATATCGATCTGTAATCCAATTGTTTCCGTTTTTAATATTTGCACCTGCCTATATTCGAGGTGAAATTGATTTTGGACAAGTTAACCAAGCAGTTATAGCTTGCAGTATGTTTGCTAATGGTCTGGCAACATTAATTGATGAATTTGGAACTTCTGGAAGATTTTCCAGTTATGTTGAGCGTTTAGCTTATTTCTCGGATGCTTTAGAAGTTGTTACCAAACAACCGGAGAATGTCAGCACTATTAAAACCATAGAAGAAAATCGTCTGGCTTTTGAGGATGTTACCTTACAAACGCCTAACTATGAGCAGGTAATCGTTGAAGACTTATCATTGTCTGTTCAACCGGGAGAAGGTTTATTGATTGTCGGCCCTAGTGGTCGCGGTAAAAGTTCACTATTGCGCGCGATCGCCGGTTTGTGGAATGCAGGAACTGGCCGTTTAGTGCGACCTTCTCTAAAAGACCTGTTGTTTTTACCCCAACGTCCTTACATTATTTTAGGAACTTTGCGCGAACAGTTGCTTTATCCTAATAGAAATCGTCAGATGACCGATGCAGAACTCAAAGAACTATTGCAAAAAGTGAACCTGCAAAACTTGCTCAGTCGAATTGATAGTTTTGATACTGAGCTGCCTTGGGAAAACATATTATCACTAGGAGAACAACAACGCCTGGCTTTTGCACGCCTATTAGTGACTCATCCTAGCTTTACTATCTTAGACGAAGCGACCAGTGCTTTGGATTTGAAGAATGAAGAGAATTTATATCAACAGTTACAAGAGACGAAAACAACATTTATTAGTGTTGGACATAGAGAAAGTCTATTTGATTATCATCAATGGGTTCTGGAACTTTCACAAAACTCTAGTTGGCAACTTCTGACTGTCAAAGATTATCGAAATAAAAAAAATAGTTTATAACCCACATTCCGCCTGACGGGATGACGAAATAGTCTAAAAAGCTTATCGTATACAGATTATACAGATTTATGGTAAAAAAGATAGAAGCACTTTTCTCAATAAGGACTATCTATTGATAATGTTACCTGAATTCTACAAAACACACCTAAAAAATCAATTGAGTCTGGCAGAGTATATCTTGCTCAAAATTATGATTATTCTGCTGCAATCACTGAAAAAAGTAAGTTTAGAAGCTTTGGCTACTGCTCTACCAATTCCGATTAAATTTGAAAGTAGGAAAAGAAAAATACAGAGATTTCTATCTTTACCAAACCTAACAATTGAGAAAATCTGGTTTCCGATTGTAAAAACATTTTTAGAAACATATTTGAAGGATGAAGAATTAATTTATGTAGTGATGGATAGGACGGCTTGGGGACGCATAAATTTATTCATGATTAGTATAGTTTGGGATCAAAGGGCATTTCCTGTATATTTTGAGTTATTGCTAAAGTTAGGCAGCAGTAACTTTGAGGAGCAATCACGAATATTGAAGAAAATTTTACCCATTTTTAATAACTATAAAATCTGCGTATTAGGTGATAGAGAATTTTGTTCTATAAAACTAGTAAATTGGTTAAGTGCGATTCGTTGTTAGCTGAATCACGGTATCCAGCCCGTACATAAGGTATTGGACGTTGGACAGTACAAATGTTACTAATGTTTCGGTTACATCGTTGGGATGTTTTACCAGTGGATGACTTGGGTATTCGCAATGCTATTCGTAATGTCTATAATTTACCGGAATTCCCTTCACAATATTTATATTCTTTTCGATTCATTGAAGCTACACTAAGTGTAGCTAATGTTAATAATACCAAGCTTATTAGTATTATGGATATTCTTTGTTTTTACCGAATAAAAACCCAACTTCGATTTCAGTTGTTCCTATTAAGTGACGTAAATCACATATATATATGATTTAGATCCTCCCATAGAAGTCGCCATGTTGGTATAATTAATAGTAACTAAACTCTAGCCGAGTCATTAATAGGGAACACACTAACTGCCGACAGTCTACAACCAGTCTGTCGTTTTTTTTGCTATTAGTAACGTAAAAACTGATGATAATCATAACATATCCCCACAACTGGTTAATAACTTGATAGATATTGCCATAGCCACTACCAATTGTGGGGAATTAAAGACCTTTAAGACATCGCTTGAATGATGTAATCAAAGTAAGGTGCGGTTTCCCCAGCGTCTTCTGCATTCAATAAATCCAAAGACGCTTGTTTGAGAGAAGTGATAGCTTCTACCATTCCGGGAACAGGAACGCCTAGAGAGTTGTACATTTCTCGCACACCAACCAAACCAATTTTTTCAATGGGTTCTTTGTCACCAGCAAGTACACCGTAGGTAATTAGGCGTAAATACCAGCCAAAGTCCCGAATACACAAAGCCCGTTGTTTTTCGCCGTAAGCATTACCACCAGGGGAGATAAAGTCAGGGCGTTTTTGCCAAAGTTTTTTGGTAGCTTCTTGAACGATCTTTTTCTCGTTTTCTGAAAGGGTAGCAGCGATTCTTGTCCGCTTTACACCTGTTTCCAAAAATGCTTTGATGTTTTTGAGTTCGCCACTGCTGGGGTAACGCAGTTCGTCGTCAGCTTGGAGAATAACTTGGCTAATTACAGTCATGATTATCTAAATGACCTGAAATATTTATATCTGCTAGTTTACCGACTTAGAGGGACATTCGTGAAGTGTATGGGAAGATAGGGATAAATGAATTTACAATTCTACATTGGGAACTCCCTTCCCTGTGAAAAAGTTCCCTCTTCCCTTATAACTGACTAATGACTAATATAATGTGGCGACAAGATGAAATTATCGAACTGGAAATTACTGATTTAAGCGACACGGGTGATGGTGTGGGACGCTTTGAACAGCGGGTGGTTTTTGTTCCTGATACAGTACCAGGAGATATCCTACTTGTCAAATTATTCAATGTTAAGCCAAAATATGCTCATGGACAGGTGCAGGAATTATTGCAAGCTTCGCCTCAACGGGTGCGTCCAAGTTGTATTGTCGCTGATAAATGTGGTGGTTGTCAATGGCAACATATTAAATATGATTACCAGTTATCAGCCAAACGCAATCAAGTAACCCAAGCTTTAGAAAGAATTGGCGGTTTTGTAAATCCACCAATAGATCCAGTTTTAGTGGCTGCTGCATCCTTTGGTTATCGCAACAAAGTTACTTATCCTATTGGTATGTCCGCTACAGGTCATGTCCAAGCTGGATATTATCAAAAAGGTAGCCATAAATTAATTAACTTGAATCAATGCCCTGTGCAAGACCAGCAGTTAAATCCTTTATTAGCTGAAATCAAATTAGATATTCAAAAGCAGGGTTGGCCAATTTATGACGAAACCCGACACAAAGGCTTAATTCGCCATTTGGGTTTACGCATTGGCCGCCGCACAGGAGAAATGCTGCTAACTTTGGTCGTCAAAGATTGGAATTTGCCAGGAATCGAAACCCAGGCACAGCAATGGTTACAGCGTTATCCTCAATTGGTCTGCGTGTCACTCAACCGCAATAGCGATCGCACAAATGCTATATTTGGATCAGAAACCCGTTGTCTAGCTGGAATTCCTTACCTGCGAGAAAAATTCGCCGGACTGGATTTTCAAATCGGACCAGATACCTTTTTCCAAGTGTACACAGAAACAGCCGAAGCACTTTTAGAGGTGATTCAGTCAGAACTAAATTTACAAGGTCATGAAGTCCTAGTAGATGCCTATTGTGGTATAGGAACTTTAACTTTGCCCCTGGCCAAACAAGCACGGCACGTCACCGGGTTAGAATTGCAATCAACAGCAGTAGAACAGGCAATTGTTAATGCCCAACAGAATGGAATTAATAATGTGACTTTCCAAGTCGGCCCAGTGGAAAAAATTCTCCAGAATTTGGAAATTGTACCAGATGTGGTCTTACTTGATCCGCCCCGGAAAGGATGTGAAGCTAACGTTATCAAAACATTAAGAAACCTGAAACCATCTCGCATTGTTTACGTCAGTTGTAAAGTAGCTACTCTTGCCCGTGACTTAAAATTGCTTTGTGAAGAGGGGCTATATAAACTCACAAGGGTGCAACCTGCGGACTTTTTTCCGCAAACGGCTCATGTAGAAGCAGCCGCTTTTCTGGTGTTATCGGACAATGATCAGGATAGTTAATTCTTCACAAAAATAAAAATCAGAAATTTGTAGTCTAGTGGATACTCATAATGCTAGAATGAAATTACATAAAAATAGAAACTCATTTTGTTTTAAAGAAATCGAAGCTGCATAGACTCTTAATAAAGGTGAATAAAATTGTGTTAATTACAAAATGAGCAGTTAACGAGAATATCTTTCTCCTCTTGTTCAAAAATAGCAGTTTTTACTCATCTGCTAAATGAACAGATTAACTTAAGCAAATTGTAAATAAGCAATATGAATTCTCCCACTGAATTGCTATGCTCTAGCATTTTTATAAATTTAGTTTTACAGAGGCAAGTTTGAAGGCAGCATGACTACCTAATTTTGATCAGAATGCCCAAAAAAGCAAACTGATGTCTAGCTAAATATAAAGCTACGGGGTTTCTCTTGTGATTACCATTTCTCTTCGTCCAGTTGGGCGTTATTGGGGGACAATTAGTTTTGCCTCCACCCTTTATCTTTGTCCAATCCTAGATTTACTCTTGACTGATATTCCGGCAAAATTACAATCTGAACTGCGATTAGGACTGCAAGAAGCCCTAGTAAATGCCGCTAAACATGGGAATAATCTTGATCCCGGCAAATTCGTCGTCGTTCGGTTCTCATTAATAGATAATCAGTATTGGTGGATTATCTCAGATCAGGGTAGCGGCTTCACTCCCTCCCTCGAAGGTGATAGTGATCCCGATGACTATTTACCACCAGACGAAGCAGAAAGTGGACGGGGTATGTCCTTACTACATCAGATTTTTGATCAAGTAGAATGGAATCGCAAAGGCACAGAACTCACGCTTTGTAAGCAATTAGAAAGCCGTCGTTTATTATCTTTGCGAAGATAAGAAGGTGACTCGAAAAATTTCTTTTTTTTACTCTGTACTCTTTGCGCGTCTGCGGTTTAAAGGTAGTTTATCTAACCACAGAGGCACAGAGAACACAGAGAAAAGAGGTTGAGGAGGAGTTTTTTACCAAAATTTTTACTCGGCTACAGGTGAGAGTTTTTCCTTTATAGTCTCACGATTGTGTCCGTGAGTTGGGCAGGGAGGGGCGGAAATTGATTTATCTAGCCAGCCTACAGCCTGTTCTAGCCTTACTTTTGCCTCTTGGGGTTCATTTTTGACCAAAAATACCATGGCGGCGGCTGCCTGTTCACTAGCGCGGGAATTGCGGTTAGACTTGAGACGATGCCAATCATCAGGAGAGATACTCAGCCTTTCCATGAGGGCCTGTGCTAGTTCTAGAGTGCTAATTTCATTTAGTTGGCTAGTTTGTGACATAAGACTAAGTGCTGAGTTAAGAGTAAAAGTTATGATTTAATCATCATAGCCAATGACTAATCACCAATGACTAATTTAGACGAAAATCCCCAGCCAGATTTTGCACAGGAATTAGAGGAGGTAGAAACTTCACTGCGATTCTTGAAAGATAGATATACCCAAGTGCAAAATGATCAACAACAACAGGCACAATGGCAACAGGAATTAAAAAATTTAAAGCAAAATAGAAAGCAGACTCCAGAAATTAAGAACGAACTAAGCCGCCTGCAAAAACAGTTAGAAACCTTAGAAATCAACTTAGAAAGCCAGTTATTTTCTTGGAATAGCCTGAAAAGACCTTTTTGGCAAGCTGTCCGTTTTGGCGGTTTAGGCGTTATTATAGGTTGGTTATTAAAATCTTGGGTTGGTTGATTTAGAAAATCCCTAACTGAAAGATCCCCGACTTCTCTGAGAAGTCGGGGATCTGATTCTTTAAAAAATACAAATTGTAGAAAATGCTAAATCCTCGGATTGCGGAAATATTAAGAAGTGGTAAACCCGAAGAAACTTTGGTAGTCCAAGGTTGGGTAAGAACAAAACGCGAATTGAAAGGATTTGCGTTTCTGGAAGTTAATGATGGTTCATCTTTAGGTAATCTGCAAATTGTCATTAATCAAGATTTACCAGACTATCAAGGAATATTAAAACAAATCAATACAGGTGCTTCTATAGAAGTATCAGGAGTGCTGGTAGCTTCTCAAGGAAAAGGACAAAGAATAGAATTAAAAGCAGATACAGTAAAAGTATACGGAGACGCTGATCCTGATACCTATCCTCTGCAAAAGAAACGTCATTCCTTTGAGTTTCTGCGAACCATTGCCCATTTGCGTCCTCGAACTAACTCCTTTGGTGCGGTATTCCGGGTGAGAAATGCTTGCGCGACTGCTATTCACCAATTTTTTCAACAACGGGGCTTTTTATGGGTGCATACTCCCATTATTACCGCTAGTGATTGTGAAGGTGCGGGGGAATTATTTAGTGTTACCAATTTCAATTTAAAGAATGTTCCCAAAACTGAAAATCAGGAAATTGATTATAGCCAAGACTTCTTTAGTAAACCGGCATATTTAACAGTTAGTGGCCAATTAGAAGCCGAAATCATGGCTATGGCTTTTACTAATGTCTATACCTTTGGTCCTACATTCCGGGCGGAAAATTCTAATACTTCGCGTCACTTAGCCGAATTTTGGATGGTTGAACCAGAAATGGCTTTTTGTGATTTAGATGGTGATATGGATTTGGCTGAAGAGTTTCTTAAACATATTTTTAAATATGTGATGGAAACCTGTCCCGAAGACATGGAATTTTTTAATGAACGCATTGATAATACTGTTTTAGAAACTGCGAATAATATTATTAACAATCAATTTGCAAGATTGACTTATACAGAAGCAGTCAAACTTTTAGAAAAAGCTGATGTTAAGTTTGATTATCCTGTGAGTTGGGGTGCGGATTTACAATCAGAACATGAACGCTATTTAGCTGAACAACTGTTTAAAAAGCCTGTCATTGTTACAGATTATCCCGCACAAATCAAAGCTTTTTATATGCGGTTAAGTGACGATGAAAAAACCGTCCGCGCTATGGATATTCTCGCACCGAAAATAGGGGAAATTATTGGTGGTTCACAACGGGAAGAAAGACTTGATGTTTTAGAAAAACGGGTTTTAGCACAAGGTATGAACCCGGAAGATTTGTGGTGGTATTTAGATTTGCGTCGTTATGGTACTGTTCCCCATGCTGGTTTTGGTTTGGGGTTTGAAAGATTGGTACAATTTATGACGGGTATGGGGAATATTCGGGATGTGATTCCGTTCCCCCGCACACCACAAAGCGCGGAGTTTTAATGATTTTAGAGACGTTGTAAATAACGTCTCTTTTAAAAAGCTTATTTTTCTAATTGCTAACTTTTTGGTTTAACCAAGTTACCAAATCAGCAACATCTGAAAAATCAAATAAGGCTTCTCCTAAATCTTCTAAATCGTCAGCAGATAAATTTCTAACCTTGGTCATTAATGAATCATAGATATCACCAAAACGTTTTTTAAGCTGACGACAAATAATTTTCAATGCCTCTTTTTGCACGATATCTTGATAAATGACAGACTCTTTCATAATATCCTCCCGGAGAAATTGACGAACTAAATCTTTTTCAAACCGTAAACCTGCGAGAACTTCCACACAACCAGCAATATTTTGTTGCTGTTCCCTATCTGGAATTGTAGCGACTTTTTGAGCTACTTGGGATAATAAACTTTGTGCTGAGTCAGTGCGGGTTAAAGTTGCTAAAGGTAATAATGCGGAATTATCTAAAAATACCCTTGAATCTTGTTCCCAAAGACGCACAACCTCAAATTTGTGAATAGTGGTATGATCTCGATATTCTTCAGTAAAAGCGACTTCATTATCAGTTTCCTGCAAAAATATTAACACCTGAGTTACAGGACATTTATATTGACGTTTCAACCTGACAGAATAATCAAGCATTCGGAAATTAAGGGGAGTTTTAGATTTAGGTAAAGTCTGAAATTCAATATGCAGAATTTGGTTTTCTGTTTGCAGAAATGTCACAGAATCAGCACGAATGGGTTCAAGTGTTAATTCTGTTTTCAATACTTCAATTTGTGTTGGTTCTACCCCCAGCAACCAACGCACAAAATCAGCAGGATACTGTTCAGCTAAATATTTACAAGCGTTATCGTAGCTCAAATCTTTCTCCTTTACTAATCATTTTGGTGATATTTTAGAATAATTTATTTAACATTAAATCCTCTATTTTTTAGCTAATATTACATAATCATCTAATGTGTAGTGTGATTCGTGATTTTGATAAAAATACTTTTTGATCATAGAACTCATATAAACTTGTTGAGGTAAATTTTCTCTAGCAAATTTTGCAAAGCCACTAGAATAAGCTGTTCTTAAACCAGTTGAGGTTAGATATCTATACCAAACTAATTCTAATCCAAATTCTGCTACAAATTTACATACTAGATTTTCTTCTTGTTCTTTATCTTCTACTTTCTGAGTATTATAAAATTTAAATAACTTTTTATCTTGCACAATTAGTAATACATATCCTTGATGATTTAAACTTTCAGCAAATATTTGTTTATATATATTAGTCGCTTCCTGATGTTTAACTGTATCGTTAAAAAAACAATGGGAAATAACTATAAAATCAAAAAAGTTTTTTGGGATATTATTAGATTTTTCATCCCAGGTAAATATGTCGTTAGTCACAAAGCGAAAATAAGTATTTATGGAAGTAATCCGCGATTCAATATATTTACGCCAAAATTGAAGTCCTCGATACTGGAAAGCGTCTTGTTTTTCTAAAGAATAGTAAGATAAGTGCATTTGAGGAATATCAAAAAAGCTGCTACAACTTTGGAGAAATAAAGCCAAACCATAAGCTGTTGTTCCCGGTCCAGCAGCAATATCAAGAATGTTCAATTTAGTTGGTAGCAACCCATCTTGGTAAATTAAAAACCATGCTAAATAGAGACAATAGACATTTTCTGAAAAATATTTCATAAAATAGACATGGGGGGTCAGACTAAAACGGTAGTCTGGATCTTTTCCCATTTTTAAGGTATTAATATCATCAAGAGCATCTTCTAATTGAATTACTAATTTTTGTTCAGGAATTTTACTAAATTCCTCTTTAATATATTCCACTAGTTTAACTTCAAAATCATCAAATATACGCTCATCAATTCCTGTAATTTGTAGTTTATATTCATCATGCTCCACTAATTTAAAAGCTTGATATATATACTTAATAAATTCTGCATCTGACTTTAATAACAGATGAGATTTTGATTCTTTTACTGCTGTTATTTGTTTTCTTAAATTTGCGGTTTCGCGTTTATGTTCCTGGGAATTCCGTTCAAGTTGCAGTTTATCCCTAAATAGTTTCTCTAACCATGAAAAACTTGCTCCCGATTTTTGAATCTCTTGCAAAATTTTTACAGCACTTCGTGTATCACCACGCTGTAATGCTGATTTAAATTGCTGACTTCTCCACCAATTAATAATAAAATTACTCATAACCAAACCCGTCTTTTCCTTCTTTTATTTCTACACCTGGAAGCTGAGAAACTAACTTTTCTTTAAATCTCTGATAACTAAATCTATCAGAATTATACCACCAAGCATATTTTTGTTTAATTTCTTCAGCTTCTTGACGAGTTCCTGCGACAAGAGAACGATTATTATTAGGATGAAAATCTTGAATTACTACTCTATCTGCAATAGCTAATTTCTGAATAAAGGCATCTTCATCTATTACTAACGTTGGTAAAAGAGGTGTAATTGTAATAGAAATTTTAGGAATAAAACCTTTAAAACCATCAATACTTTGTCTGATTTTTTTAATAGCATTTAATCTGGCTTTAACACTAGGAGAACGGGGTTCAAAATCTCTTCTCACGGCTTCGCTACCTGTGGGAATGCTCATATTAATTCGCAGTCTTTGAAACCTTTGTAAATAATCAATATCTCTAGTAATAATGGGACTGCGAGTTTGAATTACTAAATTTGGCCGATAATCAAGCATTACTTCTAATAAACTGCGAGTTAATTGATGTTTAGACTCCAAAGGTTGATAAGGATCTGTTACACTACTCATGTAAATTCTGGGAGGTTGATTGGGATTTTTCCGATACCAAGTTTCTAATTCTTTTGCTAAAACAACCGCCGCATTTTCTTTATAAATTACCCATTTACCCCAGTCTTGACGCATTTGAGGATTAGGACTAAATGCAGCAGCATAACAATAACTACAGCCATATTGACAACCCCGATAAGGATTGAGGGTAAAGTCATAAGCAGCAATAAACCCAGTGGCTTTTGTTAGCAGTGATTTAGCATTTTGGGCGTAAACTGTAGTATCTCCAAATTTTTCGCGTACGCATTTTGTAGGAGTTTCGTCGCTATAACCTTCATACCTTGGTTTCGCCATATTTTAATATGTAAAGATAAAATACTTTTAATCCGTTTTGTTAATTCACCCTGAGAGATACTATTAACATCAGGGACAGCAACAGGATCAAAAGTCCGATTAATTACTTACAGCATTTTCTCTTTATCTAAGTTTTCTTGATAAAGAGGATTATTGTCAATTAAAGTTTTGACAATTTCGGTTAATTTTTGATAATTAGATTGATGATTAATAATTTGAGTCATAGTTAAACCTCCTTACAATGTATTATATTTTGGGTAAAATAGCAAATTATGACCTTAATTCCGTTTTACCCAACTAAGAGGATGTTTTAAAAGTTTTCAATGTATAAATTTACCCCTCTCCAAACCTCTTCCCTGCAAGGAGAGAGGCTTTAAAACCCCCCTTCCCTATCAGGGAAGGGGGGCTGGGGGGTTAGGTTCTTGGAGATTGTTGGTTTCATCTAATACTTTTCAAACAACCTCTAAGATAGTGAGCTTAAAATTTACGCAACTAAAGAAATACGCTCCTCACCTTTTTCAAGAATAAGACGATAACCACAAGATTGAACTATCTGTAAAAAATTACTAATGTTCATATCTTTTTGCTGACCAGAACAAATATCTTGAATAACAGCAGGAGGAATATTAACTTCTTCGGCTAATTGAGCAATGGATATATGATCATTCTCCATAATAGAGATTAATAACTCAGATAGCAAAAACTCCTGATATCCTGATGTAAATTTAGCTTTAAAATCGGGGTTTTGCATCATTCTATCAAGAGTTGATAGTTGTTCAATTTTCTTCATAATATCCTCCTTCTTGGTTACGTTTAATATAATCATTCATATAGTTGATAGCTTTTTCTTTCTGGTTTTTTGGTAATTTTTGTTGTTTTTTCTCAAAAGCATTGGTAACAATAATTTTTTGACCAGTAAAGAAGAAGCATAAAAATCGATCTGGCTGTGGTTTAAAAGCGTAGATTTTATCTCCTTCATTACGAAATTGCTCTTTATTACTTATTTGACCAAAATCACCAATTCGTTTGACTAAAAATAAAAATCTTAATTGTTGTTTTTCATCTAGTCTATTAAAATACTCTTGAGCCTTGCTTTGACCATTTTCATTAAAATACCACTCCAACTGAAACACTGAACCAACATAAATTAAATATTCTTTGGTCATATAAGTCCCATTATAGCAGCTACAATTTCTCTGAAAAAGTAGGAATCAACAAAAAATAGTTATCGGATAGCTAAGAGAGTGAAAAATCACTGAAATGACATGATAATATTCATTCTGTCCGAATATAGTAATCTTAGTTAATGGTAAAACTCTACTATCGCGGCATGGTAGACGAAAATGGCAAGCCCAAAATCGGTCGAAGTGCCAGACTATTAGGAGTTAGACTGGGTGATATTGATATAAATATCAAGCAAATGCCCGTAAATAGTCTAGATGAGCAAGGCTATTTATTACCAGAGTCAGAGCGTGAGTTTCAAGGTGAGCTTGTTGATGTTGCTATTAGAAATACAGGGGGAATGTCCGTTTCCCTCTCCATTGAAGCTTTACCAGCACCTCGCAAACCTACTAAATTTGGTGGATATGGAAAAGATCCCCTATGGCAAATTGATGATAGTAACATCACTGGAGATTTACAAGCTGTTCAGGATAGCCCAACCCACGTTAGCATTTCGCCAAGAGTTACAATGTCACTAGAAAGGTACGAATTAGCCTTGGCAAACACCCAAGATGATTGGGAAAGAATTGATTAGAACTAAATAGGAGGCAGGTATGGCGTGGATATTTAGTTTATCAGCAGAGTGTGGCTCTGATGAAAGCAGTGCTAAGGAATTTGCTCAACATTTTGACCAAATAATAATGGGAAACCTATGGATACTTTCAAATGGTAGCCAATTCCAAATTCGTACAGATACTTTTCAGGATATAGAAAAAAACTGGTGGTGTCGGGTTTGCCCAAATAATCTTAGTGAACTAGGAATAGACAATCCTGAAAGTGCTTATTTAATGACGGATTTAGGTCTCAAACTCTATTCAACTCTAGAATTTGCTCCTTCGTTTCGTTATGCTTTAGTTGGTTTAGAAGTTGATGAATTTAGAACCTATAGTGAACTAATAGAAGATTTACCTAATTTATCTATTCCAGGATTAGTTTTATCTACAGCACTTGCAGAAGAAGTAGAAACATTACCAGGTTTCCAACCGTTTTTTAATTCTGGTTATGTTTGGCAACCCTACAAGGGTTAAATTTATAATCCATTAATGGTATCTCCAGAATTAAAAAATAAGCTTGATAAACTTTTAGCTGTAAGTTGAATTGAAACTCAATATTCTCTTGTGTGCCTCTGCGTGCAAAAAAAGCCACATCCTTGCGGAACATTGAAATCTTTTTCTTTCACTCTTTCAGCAGTTACAGTACCGTTTATAAAAAATAATTATCGTGACTAAAAACATACATACTATGTTAATATATAAATTGTTTGTTGATATTAATAGCTAAAAATGTCTACCACTATTAAATTTATTGATTTATTTGCAGGGATTGGGGGAATGAGATTAGGCTTAGAAAAAGCCTGTAAATCTTTAGGAATTCACAGCGAATGTGTTTTAACTTCCGAAATTAAATCTACAGCAATTAAAGTTTATCAACAAAATTTTAATGAAGATAAAATCTGGGGTGATATCACGGAAATATCAAGTCAACAAATACCTGATTTTGATGTTTTATTAGCTGGGTTTCCCTGTCAACCTTTTAGTAGTGCAGGAACAAGACAAGGATTTTTAGATACTAGAGGAACTTTATTTTTTGAAATTGAACGTATTTTAAAAGATAAATCACCTTTTGGATTTTTATTAGAAAATGTTGAAGGTTTAGTTCAACATGATGACGGTAGAACATTAACAACTATTATAAATAAATTAGAACAATTAGGTTATCAAGTTAAATGTGATGTTTTGAATGCTAGAGATTTTGGTGTTCCTCAAGATAGAAAAAGAGTTTATATTACTGGAACTAAGACAAACTCTATTTCTTTAAATTTTCCTAGAAATAATAAATCTGTATTATTAAATATTTTAGAAGCAGGTTGTCCGACTTTACAAACAAATTTTGTTAAGAAATTATTAGCACAATATTCTCTTGATGAACTTTATGGTAAATCTATTAGAGATAAAAGAGGAGGAGAAGATAATATTCACAGTTGGGATTTAGAATTAAAAGGAAATGTTAGTACAGAACAAAGAGAATTACTAAATTTATTACTAAAACAAAGAAGAAGAAAAAATTGGTCTGCTAAAAAGGGTATTCAGTGGATGGATGGAATACCGTTAAGTTTAGATGAAATTGAGACTTTTTATCAACATAAAAATTTAAAACAAATATTAGATGATTTAGCCAATAAAGGTTATTTAAAATATGAACATCCTAAAGATATTCAAGAAGTAGTAAATAAAGATGGTAAAACAGTAAAGAAAAGAGAATATAGACTTGATTTACCAAAAGGCTATAATATTGTAGTTGGTAAACTCAGTTTTCCAATTAATAAAATACTTGATCCTCATGATATTTCACCAACTTTAGTAGCTACTGATATGCAAAGATTAGCAGTAGTTGATGGTAAAGGGTTAAGATGTTTAACAATTAGAGAGGGATTAAGATTATTTGGCTTTCCTGAAGATTATCACATTAATTTACCTATCAATAAAGCATTTGATTTATTGGGAAATACTGTAGTAGTTACTGTGGTAAGAGAAATTTCGGAAAGAATAGTTATTCAAAAAATGCTATCAGTTCCTAATCAAGTCTACGTTTTAAGTAGATAAAACTAATCACCCTTTTGCAAAACTTATAATTCTTCTCCTATATGATAAAAATAGTTATTTTTGACTGTTGCTAGCCAATCATAACTTTGATTCTGTGTTCCAGGATATTTCATCAAAGTATCATATAAACCTTCAACAAAATCAAACCTGGATTTAAATGGTTTTCGAGCTTTCTGACTTTTGGAATACCATACAACAGGTCTAATAGCGTCAATTTCATGTTGTTTTACATTGCATTTAACTGAGTAATTCGCTGATCCTCCCGTAATTTCCCATATCTTTTTCAACCAAATTTTTCTAACTTTGAATTTATAATCTTTTAATTCATAAGCAAAAATTAAATAATCAGCATCTAACCGATGTGCTTCTGTCTTTAAAGATCGACAATAAGCTTTGAAATTAGCTACATCAAATGAAGCATTATCATCATAATTAAATGTTTTGATTTCTAATAACCCTGTAGTATCTGAAATATCTAGTAAAAAGTCAGGAAACTCTTGTGTATTTGTTTTGGTTCTAAACTCAACTCCTTTTAGTCTCATCCATTCAGTTAACCATTCTTGAAATAAATCACCAATCGCACTTTTTTCATTAATCTTAACAGAGATATTAAGAAAGTTAAAAGTAATTTCTCCTTCTTGATTAGCAATATCTTGAATTAATAAATTATAAATTTGATTAGCAATAGGATGATAAGACATACAGGATATTAATTAATAATGAAACTTCAATATATCATCGGTATAATAATTAACTTATTTTCTTAAGATTGTCTTTATACTAAAAATAAAATTTAGCACTAGAAAAAAAACAGCCGCCCCCTTACGGAAGCGGCCATTATTCAAACTAGGAAAACTACGAAAAGATTTTAGTAGTCGTAATCTCCACCCATACCACCACCAGCAGCAGGAGCGCCGTCTTTCGCTTCAGGCTTGTCAACAATGATACATTCTGTTGTCAACACCATCCCAGCGATAGAAGCAGCGTTTTGCAGAGCAGAACGAGTTACCTTAGCAGGGTCAACAATACCAGCTGCCAACATATCAACGAATTCGTTGGTAGAAGCATTGAAGCCAATGTTGAAATCCTTCTCTTTCACTCTTTCAGCAATAACTGCGCCGTTTTGACCAGCGTTTTCGGCAATTCTCTTCAGAGGAGCAGGTAAAGCCCGAACAACGATTAAAGCACCAGTCAACTCTTCATCTTTGAGGTTGCTGTGCGCCCAAGCTTCCAATACAGGAGCGAGGTGAGCCAAGGTTGTACCACCACCGGGAACAATACCTTCTTCTACAGCAGCCTTGGTAGCGTTGATAGCATCTTCCAAGCGGAGTTTCTTGTCTTTCATTTCGGTCTCGGTAGCTGCACCAACTTTAACAACAGCTACACCACCGGACAATTTAGCCAAACGCTCTTGGAGTTTTTCTTTGTCGTAGGAAGATTCGGTTTCTTCCATCTGACGACGGATTTGCTCAACACGAGCCTTCACACCAACTTCATTACCTTCAGCCACAATTGTGGTGCTGTCTTTGGTGATGGTGATGCGACGGGCTTTACCTAAGCTTTCTAACTTGGTGGTATCTAGTTTCAAACCAGCGTCTTCGGTTACGAGTTGACCACCGGTGAGAACTGCGATATCTTCTAGCATAGCCTTACGGCGATCGCCAAAACCAGGAGCTTTTACAGCAGCCACGTTGAGGACACCGCGTAAACGGTTAACTACCAAAGTTGCCAAAGCTTCTTTTTCGATGTCTTCAGCAATAATTACCAAAGGACGACCGGAACGAGCTACTTGTTCGAGGACAGGAACTAAATCTTGTACCAAAGCAATCTTCTTGTCAGTCAACAAGATATAAGGCTCATCAAAAACGGTTTCCATCCGTTCTGCATCGGTAGCGAAGTAAGGGGAAATATAACCCTTATCAAAGCGCATCCCTTCGGTGATTTCCAATTCGGTGGTCATAGACTTCCCTTCTTCTAGGGAAATTACGCCTTCTTTGCCCACCTTGTCCATAGCTTGAGCAATCATAGCCCCGACTTCTTCGTCGTTACCAGCAGAAATTGCCGCAACTTGAGCGATCGCTTTAGAATCTTCTACAGGGCGAGCGTGTTCAGCAATTTTTTCGACTAAAAAGGCAGATGCTTTGTCAATACCGCGCTTCAATAAAATCGCATTAGCACCAGCAGCAACGTTCCGCAAGCCTTCTTTAACAATGGCGTGAGCCAAAACGGTAGCTGTGGTTGTACCATCACCAGCAGCGTCATTGGTTTTGGAAGCAGCTTGACGAATTAGAGCTACACCAGTATTTTCGATGTGGTCTTCTAATTCAATTTCTTTAGCGATGGTGACACCATCATTAACGATTTGTGGTGCGCCAAATTTCTTTTCTAAAACTACGTTACGACCTTTAGGTCCAAGGGTAACAGCTACAGCTTCAGCGAGAATATCAATACCACGCTCTAGAGCGCGACGGGCGTTTTCGTTGTAAATAATGCGCTTTGCCATAATAAGTCTAAATCCCGGTAGTAAATTAAATTTTTCTGATTTTCAAAGAAATTGGTGAGTGGTGAACAGGTAATTCGGAAAAATTCTTACCCATCACCCATGCCCAATTAGCTGACGATTGCTAAAATGTCTTTTTCAGAAAGCAATACATATTCTTCTGTCGCCAGCTTGATATCAGTGCCAGCGTACTTGGAGTACAACACTTTATCGCCAAC
Organism: Dolichospermum lemmermannii CS-548; assembly: GCF_028330815.1. Classification (NCBI taxonomy): domain Bacteria; kingdom Bacillati; phylum Cyanobacteriota; class Cyanophyceae; order Nostocales; family Aphanizomenonaceae; genus Dolichospermum; species Dolichospermum lemmermannii. Next base: position 14,800 of record NZ_JAQMTJ010000258.1, on the reverse strand, counting down.
ATTAATGTCCATTGTTTGACGAGTCCCGTCGTCATTGCGCTTGCCAGGTCCAACAGCGGCGATTTCGCCAACTTGGGGTTTTTCCTGAGCATTATCGGGCAAAAACAAACCGCCTGCGGTTTTTTCTTGGGGGGCGCTTACTTTGATAAAAACGCGATCGCCCAGGGGCTTAACGGTGGAAACGCTTAAAGATACGGCTGCCATACAAAATTTTTTGCTAAATTAGCACTCTCGACTCATGAGTGCTAATCTAGCTTTATATAGGACATAATAGCAATCATGACTTGTGTACGGGTTTCCGAACTAGGGCTAGGGTGGCAATACTTAAGTGCAAATATCCAATTATTTTAGTTGTCAGGGTTTGTTGCGTAGGTAATGAATATTTTGATATGGACAACTTTATTTGCAAACTTGGGAAATTGTTATAGAACTGTAATCAGGGATCTACTCAATGAGTAACAGCACCGTGATCCACGAACAGGCATCTCATCCCTACAACTACTAGGGAACTGGGAACTGGGGACTGGGGATTGGGGACTGGTGACAGGGAGTATTTAGCTCTTCCCCCATTACTAATTACCCAGTCAAAAAAACAGATAAATGCTCAATTCTGTTACAAATCAGCTAGTCTAGAACTTGGTAATGCTGTTAACAAGGACTGGGGGAGCGATCAACCCATCAGTTAGCACACAGTTATTCCATAGGCATCTTCACAGCCCAAGCCAAAAACTTGCGTGTTTGTTGTTCTAGAACGATAATGGTAGTTTACCTAGATGGGGTCTGGTATCGCCAATTAAATCCAGAAGTCATGAGAGCAGGTCATCCAAGACCAGTAAATTGGCCATGAGGATGGTGAAAAAATCTGTATTTTTAACCCATGCTTTGCCAAAAAAAACTTCCCGGCTGATTTTGAACCTCTGATAGAGGCTTCACATCCTAAGGATAAGTAGAGCAGCAGTATGCCAATGAAAGCGCAGGTGAGTTTTGAACTAAGGTCATCTTGAAAAATACCGACTTGTGATTCACAAGGACGATAATTTAATCAGGGTTTTCAGCCTGCAACTTTCAAATGGATCTATAATAGCGCATTATAAAGACTACTGCTATACGTATCCTTACTAGACTTTTTCCATTCACCTGCAAGTCTGTTGAAAGTAACTAACACTTTTAAGACTTAGGGGAGTTAAAGTAAGTTAAGTGGGAAAAAAGACAACATCCTAAGTCATCCACCATACGGGATAACTATATCAATACCTTAATGGATCGAAGCGCGAGAAGTGCCACTGTTATGAAAGAACCCAGCATGAAAGACCACAAAAGACTTCTATTCATTGATGATGACCCTAACCTCATCTTGCTGGTGAAGGATTACTTAGAGTTCCGGGGCTACGAAGTCATCACGTCCGCCAATGGCAGAGAAGCCCTGGATCTTCTAGAAACCGAAGTTCCAGATATGATCATCTGTGATGTGATTATGCCGGAAATGGACGGATACACTTTTGTCGAAGAAGTCCGCAAGACTGAACGAACTAGTTGGATTCCCGTTCTTTTCCTCTCAGCTAAAGGTCAAAGTGCAGACCGAGTTAAGGGGTTAAATAAAGGTGCTGACGTATATATGATCAAGCCCTTTGAACCTGAAGAACTCGTAGCACAAGTAGAATCCTCACTCAAGCAAACTGTGCGTTGGAAAGAACATCAAACCAAGGGTGGGGACAGCAGTTCTCGTATCCAAGTTCCTTTCGATGTCCAGTTAACCCCCACTGAACTGAAAGTAGTCCAGTTTGTCGCTAGGGGTTTAGCAAACCGCGAAATCGCTGAAGAATTAAATGTCAGCCAGCGGACTGTTGAAAGCCATGTGTCCAATATGTTGGGCAAAACCAATCTCCACAACCGGACTGAATTAGCACGGTGGGCGATTGAAAATCAAATGGCTTAAACAATTTTAGATTTTGGATTTTGGATTTTGGATGATTTATCTAAGGTCTAAAGTCCAAAATTTTTGATTTTGGATTTGGGAAAATTCCGCTGGAGACGGAAAATCTACATCTTCATAAAGTTGCGTCATTGTTCCTGCAAAGTTAATGCTTTGTAATTGAAATGAAGTTTCCTCTCCTGCATAAGACTGTAATACCCAAAGTCCATCTTCATTACGGCGGAAACATTCAACTCTCGGTTTTTTCGGATTAATTAAAATATATTCTTGTAAAGTTTCTATAGTTTGATAATCAGCAAATTTGTCACCTCGATCAAATCCTTCTGTAGAATCAGATAAAACTTCGATTATTAAACAGGGAAATCTTTTATATCCTAGTGTGTCTTGATCACGCTTGTCGCAAGTTACCATAATATCAGGATAAAAAAATCTATTTAAAGACTCAATTCTGGCTTTCATATCAGAAATATATACTCGACAACCAGAACCACGCATATAATTACGCAGTAGTGTTGCCAAATTAAGAGCTATAGTAACATGAGCTTCTAATGCGCCAGCCATTGCGTAGATATATCCATCAATGTATTCATACTTAATGGGGCTATTTTCTTCTAATTCTAGATATTCTTCGGGAGTGATGTAGATTTGGGGAGAAGCAACCATATTTAAAACCTCAAAAATTAAGATGTAGGCTTAACACTTGCTATTTATACTAAACTAGCCATTTGTAATAGATTAAGAAAATCCTGATTTAGTCTTTGATAAATTCCTGAGTTAATTTTAGCATTGCATCATGATCAAATCAAGTTGCAAAAATTAAATGAAAAGTTATTTTACCAAAAAACTAATAATTCTCGTTGCTGCCATAAAATCAGGATACCACTGAACAGGACAAAGGAGATAACCAGTCGCCGGAATTGTTTCTCGCTGATTTTTTGGAGAACCAAATGTCCCAACCAGTTGCCAGGTATAGCAGCTAAACCAAGGACAATTCCATAACCAATATATGGTAATTTGAAAGCACCAAGAAAACCATAAACAACAATTTTAACGATATGAACAATTACTCGATTTGTTGCCTGAGTTGCGAGTAATTCTTCTTTTTGTAAGCCATAGTTAATATAAAGTGGAGCTAATACAGGACCCATACTCCCTATTAATCCAGAGAAAAAAGCATAAACAAAACCTGCTGGTAAAAAATACCAAGCTTTGACTGAAAAAGATTTTTCTTCATTTTTAAAAAAGTAACTAGCAGCCGAAAAAATCAGAAATATAGCAACTAAAATACTTAACCAATCTAATTTAAGTTTTGTTAGTGTAAAAGCTCCCAAAATTCCGCCAAAAATTGCTCCGGGTAACTCCCATTTAACAACATCCCAATTAATTTTTTGCCAATATACAAATACTCTTTCACTGTTTCCAAATAGCCCACTAATAGTAATTACGGGAGCGATCGCTACTGCCCCTAGAAACATCCCAACAATGGGCATAAGAATTAATGCACTCCCACCACCCGCTAATAAACTGATAAACCAGCCAACAATCCCAGCTAATGCCAACCAAAATATTGTCATAAATTATTGAATAATATGTTAAACCGGTTACTCTGCTCTCTAAATGATTGACAACTCATACACAATAAAAGGTTGGCATGGCAAACTTAACTTAGTTTATGCTCGTTGCCAAGATTCCACTCAGTTAATTTACAATCACCATCAAGCCCCTTTTAAGGTACAACGCCCCTTTTACCCAGAAGGACAGGGAATTTGCCATAGCGTGATTTTACACAATGCTGGAGGCGTTGTGGGAGGCGATCGCCTATCTTCAGAAATTCACCTCCAACCCCAGACAAACGCCTTAATTACTACCGCAGCCGCAAGTAAAATATATCGTAGTAATGGCTTATTAGCAAGACAAACCGTAGATATTCAAATTGATGCTCATGCTTGTTTAGAATATTTACCCCAAGAAACGATTTTGTTTAATGGGGCAATTTATCGCCAAGATGTGCGGGTAGAATTAGCTGTAGGTGCGAGTTATTTGGGCTGGGAAATTACGAGATTCGGTAGAAGTGCTAGGGGAGAAAAGTTTTTAGAGGGAGAGATGCGATCGCACACAGAAATCTGGCAAAATGGTATGCCATTATGGATTGATAGACAAATCGTCCCTGGTAGCGAAGAAGTGTTTCACAGTCCTCATGGTTTAAGAGACAATCCCGTTGTTGGTAGTTTTGTTGGCGTTGGTTTCCCCATATCTCCAGAAATCATCAACCAAGCACGTTCTTTAATTATTCAAAACTCTGATGCTGGAGTAACTCGCTTACAACATGGATTTTTGTGCCGATATCGTGGTAATTCTACATCCCAAGTCAGAAGTTGGTTTACAAATATTTGGCAAATGTTACGAGTATCTTGTCTAAATCGTGGTAATTGTATTCCTAGAGTATGGCAAATTTAAACGAACCACAGAGACGCAGAGAACGCAGAGGAGGGAACAATGCAGCTTACACCCCAAGAGAAAGATAAATTATTAATTTTCACCGCTGCTTTAGTGGCAGAAAGACGTAAAAATAGAGGGTTAAAATTAAATTATCCTGAAGCAGTTGCCTTTATTTCTGCGGCGATTTTGGAAGGTGCAAGAGATGGTCAAACTGTAGCAGATTTAATGAGTTATGGGACAACTTTATTAACTCGTGATGATGTTATGGAAGGGATTCCTGAAATGATTCATGATGTTCAAGTGGAAGCCACTTTTCCTGATGGTACAAAGTTGGTAACTGTACATAATCCAATTCGTTAGAAATGATTAAGATAGGAGAAAGTGCAAATGAAGACAAAACAATATGAGATTAACATCAGTTAATATTCAAGGTTATCGCCCTTTCAGCAATTTTGAAGCCCCATTACAGCCACTAGAAATTTTAGAGAGGCTTCCATGAAAGTTGAATGTCCTCAAGCTTTGAGACCATTTGTGGAATTCTTAGAAAACCTTTAAATCAGGAAAACTCAATTATGATACCAGGCGAAATCATCACACCCAATGGTGAAATAGAATTAAATGCAGGTCGTCCAACTACTAAAATAATAGTCGCAAATACAGGAGACAGACCAATTCAAATAGGATCACACTTTCACTTTTACGAAGTCAATAACGCGTTAAACTTCCATAGAGAAAAAACACGAGGAATGCGATTAGATATTCCCGCCGGCACAGCCATCAGATTTGAACCAGGAGACGAAAAAGAAGTTACTCTAGTTCCTCTCGTTGGTACACGCCAAATCTACGGCTTCAACAACAAAATTGACGGAGACCTCTAAAATTCTCTCTGTCTCTCTGCGTCTAAAGCGTGATAAAAAAAGGATAAAAATATGCCCTACAAAATGAACCGCCAAGCCTACGCCGATACCTTCGGACCAACAGTAGGAGACAGAATTAGATTAGCCGACACCGAACTATTTATAGAAGTAGAAAGAGACTTTACAACCTACGGTGACGAAGTTAAATTTGGTGGGGGAAAAGTCATTAGAGATGGGATGGGACAATCCCCAATTTCTAATCATGATGGTGCAGTAGATTTAGTTATTACTAATGCTTTAATTCTCGATTGGTGGGGAATTGTCAAAGCAGATATTGGCATTAAAGACGGCAAAATTTATAAAATTGGTAAAGCCGGAAATCCCTATATTCAAGACAATATAGATATTATTATTGGACCGGGAACAGAAGCTTTAGCCGGCGAAGGAATGATTCTCACTGCGGGGGGAATAGATACCCACATCCATTTTATCTGTCCCCAACAAATTGAAGTCGCTATTGCTTCCGGTATTACCACCATGATTGGTGGTGGGACAGGCCCAGCTACGGGAACAAATGCCACAACTTGTACCCCTGGTCCCTGGAATATGTACCGAATGTTGCAAGCTGCTGACGCATTCCCTGTCAATTTAGGATTTTTGGGCAAAGGTAACACCAGTAAACCCCAAGGACTGATAGAACAAATCGAAGCCGGGGCAATGGGGTTAAAACTCCATGAAGATTGGGGAACAAATCCAGCCACAATTGATACTTGTTTGACCGTTGCTGATGAATATGATGTGCAAGTAGCAATTCACACTGATACTTTAAACGAAGCCGGCTTTGTGGAAGATACAATTGCCGCTTTTAAACATCGTGCTATTCACACTTATCACACAGAAGGGGCTGGAGGTGGTCATGCACCAGACATTATTAAAGTTTGCGGACAAAGTAACGTTTTACCATCTTCCACTAATCCTACCCGTCCTTACACCGTCAACACTCTAGATGAACATTTGGATATGTTGATGGTATGTCATCATTTAGATGCAGCTATTCCTGAAGATGTATCTTTTGCTGAATCCCGTATCCGTCGAGAAACTATTGCTGCGGAAGATATTCTGCACGATTTAGGCGCGTTTAGTATGATTGCTTCTGACTCCCAAGCAATGGGGCGTGTCGGTGAAGTAATAATTAGAACTTGGCAGACAGCACATAAAATGAAGGTGCAACGGGGAAGCCTTGCTGGTGATAGTCATGCCGATAATTTACGAGCTAAACGTTACGTTGCTAAATATACAATCAATCCGGCAATTACTCATGGTATTTCTGAATATGTGGGATCAGTAGAAGCGGGTAAATTAGCCGATTTGTGTTTGTGGAAACCTGCTTTTTTTGGTGTCAAACCGGAAATTGTCATTAAAGGTGGCATGATTGCTTGGTCACAGATGGGTGATGCTAATGCTAGTATTCCCACACCCCAACCTGTATATATGCGCCCGATGTTTGGCAGTTTTGCTGGTGCTAGAAATGCAACATCATTAACTTTTGTGTCTCAAGCTGCTTTGTCCAGAGAAATTCCTCAACAATTAGAATTAAGAAAATTAGCGATCGCAGTTTCAGGAACTCGTCAAATTACTAAGCGAGATATGAAATTAAATGATGCTTTACCTCATATTGAAGTAGATCCAGAAACCTACGAAGTTCGCGCAGATGGTGAATTATTAACTTGTGAACCAGCAACCGTTTTACCAATGGCACAAAGATACTTTCTCTTTTAGAATAGATGAAGATAAGATCCCCGACTTCTGACATCAATTTATAATTTGTGGACACAATAAATAAAAGAAGTCGGGGATCTGGATATGAACGATTGCTATAACTGAATACTTAACCTAAATCAAACAGTAATATTTCTGCATTTGAATTACTGCTAATTGTTAATTTCTCTTCTCCTGTAATTTCTACTCCATCTCCAGCTTTCAATTCGTGATTATTGAAAATTACTTCACCTTTAGCTATTTGCAACCAAGCATAACGATGGTTTTGGACATGATAATTTACCACATCACCTTGTGCTAAAATTCCCACATATAAAGAGACATCTTGGTAAATAGTTACAGCCCCATCTCGTCCATCTTCTGCCGCAATCAAACGCATTTTTCCCTGCTTCTCTGACCTAGCAAAAGCTTTTTGTTCATATCTAGGTTTTAGTCCTTGCTGATTTGGTAAAATCCAGATTTGTAGTAGGTGTAATTCTTCAGTTTGAGAAGGATTAAATTCACTGTGCATAATTCCAGTTCCTGCACTCATAACCTGGGCTTCACCGGGAAGAATTACCGAACCTGTGCCTAAACTATCTTTATGTTCAACCGCACCTGATAAAACATAGGTGAGAATTTCCATGTCTTTATGTCCATGAGTGGGAAATCCTGCACCAGCAGCAATGCGATCATCATTAATCACTCGCAAAGAACGAAATCCCATCCGGTTGGAATCATAAAAACTGCTAAAGGAAAATGTATGATAACTATTCAGCCAATCAATATGATTATGTCCACGGGAATTGCCATCATGAATTACATAATTAATGGTATTTTGAGTCATGATTTCACATTGCTATTTAATAGTTAAGTAGGTGAACACAATAAAACCAAACTGTGTAAAGAAACGTAAAATCGCTGAAAACTTCTTTACTCTTGCCTCTTGCCTCTTGCCTATTGCCTTGCTATAACGACAATTTTCAACGCCAACCTACTTAGTTGTACTGGAAAATTGCCAAAGCAGAATTAGTTTTTTCACTGTTTATATAGTAAAGTAGATACAGATAAATTCACAAATACGCACTAAAAAGTAAGATCCAAGAACCCCAATCCCCCCGCAAGCGAGGAGGGTGCTATGATGTCTCTCGTTCAAGTGCATAACGCTATATAGCTAATAATTTTATGAATTACTACGTGATCTATGATGGCAACTGCAATCTTTGTGTAACTTTAGTGCAGTTGTTGGAAACTTTAGACCAAGGGAAACTGTTTCGCTACGTTTCTATGCAAGATGAGGAGACATTATCTCAATGGGGGATTACCTCGACAGATTGTCAACAGGGGATGATTTTAATTGATGGTAATGCTACAGAAAGACGTTGGCAAGGTAGTAATGCTGCTGAGGAAATTGGACGACTATTACCTTTGGGTAGTATATTTGTGGATGCGTATCGGGCATTACCGGGGATGAAATGGGCAGGAGATAGGTTTTATGAACAAATTCGGGATAATCGTTATACATTGTTTGGTAAGCGTTCCCAAACCTATCAATCACCATACTGTGTAGATGGTAGTTGCAAAACTGATAACGAGTAATATTGAGCCTGACCCTGATTTAGTATATAAGTTCTATTATGTAAGAATATAAACCTCTTTTCTGAGTAATTCCTGCCATTTTTGCATTTAGATCCTAAAATATATTTAACCTTTGAGGTTAACAATATTTATAGAACCGTGATAGAATGGATATTGTATTCGAGAGTAGCAAGTTTGAAGAAGAGTGCAATAACCAACGGCTTTTAGTGAAAAATCATGGTGCAGATAGAGCTAAACGTATCAGAAAACGGCTAGATCATTTGCGTTACTATGCCAACGTGCTTGAAGATATGCGAAATCTCCCCGGACGTTGCCACGAATTAATTCATGATCGAGCAGGTCAATTAGCACTCGATTTGGATCATCCATATCGGCTTATATTTGAGCCAGCAGATGAATCAATTCCTACCAAATCAGATGGTGGTCTCGACTGGAATCAAGTAACTGCCGTGAGAATAATCGGCGTGGAGAATTATCATGGAAAGTAAGATCCAAAATCGGTACAATCCAGATTACGTTTCTCCTCCGGGGGATACCCTTTTGGAAGTTCTGGAAGATAGGGATATGACCCAAGCAGAACTAGCGGAACGGACAGGAAGACCAAAAAAAACAATTAATGAAATTATTAAGGGTAAAGCTGCAATTACGCCAGAAACAGCATTACAGCTAGAACTAGTATTCAATATTCCAGCTAGTTTTTGGAACAATCACGAACGACGTTACCGCGAGTTTTTAGCACAACAGGAAGAAAAAAAGCGTTTAGCACAACAAGTACCCTGGCTGAAAGAAATTCCTGTGACAGCCATGATTAAATCTGGCTGGATTCGCCGCTGTGAGGATAAAGTGGAGCAACTGCGGGAACTGCTAAATTTTTTCGCAGTCGCCTCCCCTGAACAATGGGAGGGTATATGGTTGAATAATCATATAGAGTTTCGTAAATCTCAAGCATTTCAAAGCGACGCTGGAGCTATATCTGCTTGGTTACGTCGTGGAGAAATAGAAGCATCTAAAATTGCTTGCGCTCCCTACAATGCAACCAATTTTAGGGAAGCATTGCGAAAAATCCGTGCTTTAACTGTGGAACTACCAGAAATCTTCCAACCAAAAGTAGTACAGTTGTGTGCAGAAGCTGGTGTTGCTGTGGTTTTTGTGCCAGAACTTCCGAAAACACGAACTAGTGGTGCAACTCATTGGTTGAATGCTGACAAAGCACTCATTCAACTCAGTTTGCGGTATAAAACTGATGATCATTTGTGGTTTACATTCTTCCACGAAGCCGGTCACATTTTACTACATGGGAAGCGGGATTTCTTTCTTGAGGGAACAGGTGTTGTCTCTGTTGAGGCTCAAGAAAAAGAGAACGAAGCGAACAAATTCTCTGCGGATATACTCATTCCTCCTAGAGATTTGCAACGATTTCTGACATCAATCCCACAAATTAGTAAAGCAAATATTATTGAGTTTGCTAATGAGATTGGTATTGCACCGGGAATTGTTGTTGGTAGACTTCAACATGATCAAGTTTTACCTTCTAGCCACTGTAATGATTTAAAGCAAAGGTGGGAATGGGTAGTAGATGAGCAGAAAAGCTAATTATTTTTACTGACTCCGTTGATTAAACACCTCTAAAATTTGCCGACAAACCTGTTTAAGCTTTTCCCCAACAACAGCCGAGGGTGTGGAATCACCAACAAAACTCCAAGTTTCAACGGTAGAAAGTCGCCAAACTTCCCCACTGTGATCAAATCCAGCAGCTTCGACACCAATGGCGCGACGGTGATTATTGATAGGATCTTGATAAAATCGGATTTGAATTAAAATACTGCGACAGCGCCAAGATTTGCTGATACCAGGAAAGTGAAAACCAATGTCTATGGAATCTGGATCTACTAATTCTCTGGTTTCTGGGTCATTGTGCCAGGGTTTAAGATCGGATTTGACATCAGGAAATTCATATTTAAATAAATTGACTACTGTAGCAATTTTGCTGGCAAATTCTAGGTTTGTGGCTTGTTCGGCTGCGTTCACTCAATAATACTCCTCTATTCGCTTGGTCTGTGGGGAAGATCAAGACAGAAAAACCTAAGTTAATTGTAACGGTTCATTACATAGCGATCTAAAATAACACTGTTAATCTGTAAACAAATAAAAAATTAATTTTCATCTATGGTGCGTCAACGTTCTATTTTCTCACTGATTTTTGGATTATTGGCCACATTTTTGATTAGTTGTGGTAGTCCTACTGTTGCTACTGTACCACCATCTTATACAGCAGCGGAAGTTGCCAAAATTCAGGAATATGTTCCCGGAATTCAGATGGTGCGCGATCGCTCTTCAGAACTGAAAAACCTCATTTCTAAGGGTGAATGGGTGAAAGTGGGTAATTTTATCCACGGACCAATGACAGAAGCTAGGTTAAATATGACTTATATCATTCCTAATCTAGCCAAACAAAACCAAGCCAAAGCTCGACAAATCAGCAAAGATTTGTTGAATGACTTAGTAAGAATTGATCAAGCTGCTACTGCGAGCAATACTAGCCTAGCTGCGAGTAAATACAAAGAAGCTTTTGCAGATATTGACAAATTCTTAGAACTAGTTCCTGAAAAGAGTAGCTAAGAGAGGAGTCACCGAGTCAGGAGTCAGGAGGAAGAAAGAAGAAGAAAGAAATTTCTCCCCTGTTCCCTGTTCCCTGCTTCATTTCGAGTCTTGAATCACAAAATGCTAGGGTGATGGAGTGATAGGGTGGAAAGGAAGACTTTTGATTCTTCACCCCTGACTCCTAGCAAAAACCATGAATATAGTAATTATCGGCTGTGGTGTGGTTGGGGCGGCGATCGCCTATGAACTCAGCCAAGTTAAAGGTTTAAACATCACCGTTTTCGAGCAAAAACAACCTGCACAAGGTTCTACCAGCGCTGCCCTCGGTGTTTTAATGGGCATAATCAGTAGTAAAACCAAGGGTATTGCTTGGCGAATGCGACAAAATAGCATCCAACGCTATGAAACTTTGATTCCTGAATTAGAAGGGATTACAGGGCGAAAAATCCCTTGTAACCGTCAAGGAATCGTGATGCTGTTGTCAGAAAATTTAGAACACCCCTTAGAAAGTGGGGTTGAGGTGCTTTCAGAATGGGAACAACTGCGGGAAATTCGTCAATCTCAAGATTGGGAATTGCAAGTTTGGGATCAAAAACAACTGCAAAAATATTGTCCCCAAGTTAGTGATCCGCAAATTATTGGTGCTGTCTATTCTCCCCAAGACTTACAACTAAATGCTACAGCTTTAACTTTAGCCTTAGTAGATGCAGCCCAACGCAATGGGGTAAAATTCAAATTTGGTGTATCTGTGACGGGAACAGAAACCCCACCTCCACCACCCCCAACTCCTTTACACATCAAAAAAGGATTGGGAGAACCACATAAATGTAATTTTATTGAAACTACAGAGGGCGAAGTTACCGCTGATTGGTTTATCATGTCTGCGGGTTTAGGTTCAACGGCCTTAACTGCACAATTAGATCAAATGGTGAATATCCGTCCGGTGCTGGGACAAGCTTTATATTTAAGTTTAGGACGGACTTTAGGCAATCCTGATTTTCAACCAGTGATTACTGGTAATGATGTGCATATTGTACCAATGGGAAATGGTGATTATTGGATAGGAGCAACGGTAGAATTTCCTGATGATGAAGATCAAATATCTCCAAGTCCAGAATTATTGGATGCTGTCAGACAACAAGCGATCGCATTTATCCCAGATTTAGCCGCAGCTAAGGTTCTCCGCACTTGGTCAGGATTGCGCCCTCGTCCCGAAGGCAGACCAGCGCCAGTAATTGATAAGTTACCGGGTTTTACGAACGTTCTCCTGGCTACGGGACACTATCGCAATGGTGTTTTACTCGCACCAGCCACAGCCACAGCGATTCGGCAAATGATCGTACCCCAATAAGAATAAGATCCCCGATTTCTTAAAGAGGTCGGGGCGAAGCCAAACTCTCTAATCTCAAAATAACGTAGTATACTGGGGTTAATCGTATTTAACCGAAAGATGAAATACCTAACCCCAGAACAAGTTTACAAACAATTTGGCTATCACCCTAAGACAACGGCAGAATGGGCTGACTTAGGGAAAATAGAATGTATCCGTTCCCCTGGGGGACATCGGAGATATCCAGAGTCAGCATTCATCAAAACAGTCTCAATGGATAAAGAGAGGGTTCTTTATGCCCGTGTCAGCACAAAAACCCAGTTGTTAGACCTTGACACACAAATAGATTTTTTAGGTAAAACTTACCCAGGATGCCGGGTCGTCAAGGATGTTGCCAGTGGTATGAACTGGAAGCGGAAAAACTTTCTTAAATTAATGACTCAAGTTGCCCAAAATCAAATTTCTGAAATTGTCGTGGGACATAAGGATAGGTTATGCAGATTTGGTTTTGAGTTTGTTGAGTGGTTTTGCAATCTTCACGGCTGCAAAATTGTCGTGGTGAACAATGCCAAGCTATCACCGCACGAAGAGTTGATGCAGGATTTTATGGCTATCATGCACTGCTTTTCTTCCAAGCTTTACTTCCTTAGGGCTTACAAGAAAAAGATAGCCGAAGAGCAAAATATTCATGAAATAAATAGTAGTCAATACGAGTCAATGGGTGTATAGTAGTAAAAGACGTAGCAAACCAAGTCCATGAAACTCAAAGCAAAGAATCAGTTAACCGTTACGAGAATCGCTATTTTAGGGACTGAAAAACTAAATAATTGGAAATCTAACGAACTTGATTTAATCGCTTTGAGTTTAGGTAAACTACGCTCTGACTTGTGGAATGAGTTCGGGTCGTTAAAGGCTTGGGGCGTTTCTAAATTTGAGATTGACAAACAGCTACGCACCTTAAAAGACAAATACAAATTACCTGCTAAGTTATGGGAAGCAACTCTCTATGACGTAATTGATGATATTCACTTGGTTCAGGCTGCTTGTGTCGAAAAGGTGATGAAATCTTTGGGTCAATCGTTCCAGTCGTTCCAGGCTAAAAAAGGAGTTTTGCAACTTACCTTAGAAAGTCGGGAATGGTTGGAACATCCCAAACTTTGCACCTTAGTTAGAAAGTTTTGGTATCGAGGACACACGAAAGTTTGTAACCAAATTATTGTAAAGGCTTATGATACTAAAACAGATGATAAAGGTGTGGTGTGGTTGCGTTTTGGAGGTGTAACTCCATGTAAAACTCTCAAACTACCAACGACTTTACCAACAGAAATAAAGTGTCAAATAAGGCTAATTAAGCGTAATGGCAGATGGGAAATTCATTACACAACTGATATCCAAAAAGCTGAAAAAAAGACCGATGGTAAAATAATTGGATGTGATAGAGGTTACACCGAAGTTTATGCCACATCTTCTAATGATGGTGCTAGATTTTTAGGTAATGATTTTGGTAAAATCCAAACTCAAGAAACCGATTACAGAACAGCGAAACAAGTAAAACGTAATAAAATCAGGTCAGTTTTTAACAAGTCTACAGCTAAAGGAAACAGTGCCAAGGCTGATAGAATTAAACGAAATAATCTTGGTAAAATCAAGTGGGACAATCGGGAAAGATCCTTTAAAGGTAGGATTCAAACAATCGTTTTTACAGCTACGCATGACTTGATGACAGATGCGATCAAGGTAGCTTTTGAAGATTTGACGGAGCAAATAACAGGCAAAAAGCCCATGAGAAAGCGTATGAAGAGAAATGTTTCTTCATGGTGCAAGGGGATAGTTGCGGATGCCCTCAAACAAGTTTCAACCCGTGTAGGTTGCACGGTTGTTAGTGTGAATTGTGCGTATACGTCACAACTTGACTCCAGATTTAGTACCTTAACGGGTAGTAGAAATGGTGACAAGTTTACCGGACATGATGGGGTCGTGATGCACTCAGATACTAACGCTGCTGACAACGTTCTAGCAAGAATGAGTGACGTTGAAATCACTCGTTATATGAAACATTCCGATGTAAAAGTAATCTTGCTAGAACGAACTCAGAAGTTTCACCGATTCCCTAATAGTGGAAACTGAAGCGGAAACGGGCATGGAGTGCGATTCGTTGTTAGCTAAATCACGGTAATCAGTCCGTACATAAGCTAACCAACCCAATCCAATCATGGAAAAAGGCTGAACTCTCGGTCTGATATGGGTGAAAGTCCCATCTGCCAGACTCAGGTATGACTCCCT
>NZ_JAQMTJ010000257.1:0-3951 GCF_028330815.1 Dolichospermum lemmermannii CS-548 | reverse complement strand
GTAAGTAGACGAAAATAAATCAAAGTAGATTAAGTAATGTAAAAAATCTGGAGATGATTTCGTAGTAAGGGCTTCAGCCCTCAAATGAGGAATAAATTCCTCACTACAAACTTTGAATTATTCAAGCCGTTCTACTTATCCAAATTAATAGCGATTCCTAGGTCGCGCTAGTTCCCTCCGGGACGCTACCGCGAACGCGATCGCATCCCCAACATCCCAAAAGCGAACTGCTTGCAGCAGCGCTTCGCTATCGCACTTCCCCACACCCTCAAACGCGATTCCTAGGTCGCACTTCGCTATCGCATCCCCCACAGCCCAAACATTGATCGCATCCCCACACATCCCCAAAGGCGAACTGACAAGTCAGCGCTTGCGCTATCGCACTCCTACATCCCCAAACAACGAATTGAAAAGTCAGCACTTGCGCTATCGCTCATCCCCCACTCCAAACAAGTGTTACTTACAAGCAGGGGATTAGTATTGTCTATAGATCAATTTGTTTTCTATCAAAAGTCAAGCTTACAAGAACACTAAATGGTATTTGAATTTTAGAGGAAGGTGATACTATCTCAATTACCCCTTTTTGCCAAATATTTTTCCAGCAGATAATAAGTTTTGTCTTTGTGTAAGCAGGAATACTTATCTGGGTTGTCTCAGTTCTCTTATATGTAACTCCTTCGGTAATGGAGTATTTTGTCTTTATCGTTTCCTCGACACTATTTTTGAGGGTTGATGTAATACCTGACTTTATTTCTGACTTAACTCCTGCTTCAACACCTATGGATGATTCCAAGGAAGAAGCAAGATCAGAACCATGTCCTTTTTTATTTGCTTTTTCATACTCTAGATTAAATTGCCGTGACCATTGTTTGCTAAAATCAAAGGTTTCCACAGAGGTACTGCTACTTTTTGATCTATCAATCAGTATCGGCTCTTGAGTTAAGAACTCCTCATATATTTCAAGCTCTTTAATCTGTATTTCATCTGTTCTAACGTCGTCAGGTATGGACTGTGCTTGGCGAACGCTAAATACTTGCAAGGAGCGATTCTGACGGGGATCAAAAAGATCAAAAAACATGGTATTAATTTCTTCAATTTATGAACTGTTTAATATTCAACTAAAAGTATAGGTGATTTGATGTATTGAATACCTTTTCCATATTACCAAAACATCCCCAAATTCAAAATAATGATCTATGCTTTAACTGATTTTTCAGCAGCATTGATTAACATTTCATCCATCCAAGCATTGATACTTTTCCCTGCTTTTTTAGCTGCAATAAAAATTTTCCGATGATGTTCTGGAGTTGTACGAAATGGTAATTTTCCTGAAAAAGGTTTATCAGGTTCTTCTCCTAATTCTTTACAAAAAGCTAGATAGCCATCAATAGAAGTTTCAAATTCTTGACGTGCTTCTTCGACAGTTTTAGCTTTAAAAGTAACAACATCATTAATATCTAGAACACGACCAAAAAGTATTCCTGCTTCTACATCTACTTCAATTGATGCTGTATATCCTTTATAAGTCAACATAACTCTAATAACCTCAACTCGATTTTATTGTGGTAGGGGCAATTTTTGGAATTACCCCAAATCTTCAATATGGCCTAATTATAAATCAACTAATTATGGTTCAAATCCTGCTTTTGTCAAAAATTCACGTACAGATTTAACAGTTCCTTTATCTGTTTCTTTATGGGGATGTGGTTCATGAAAATGACCTTTAACATCATTTAATTTAACTCCTACTCTTGAACCGCTACCTTGACTAATATAAGCACCTAAAGCTATAAATAGACTTTCAATATCTTGCCAAATAATATTTGCTGGTACAGGATTTGTAAAAATTAATTCTAAAGTTTTTCTTTGTTTATTGTTGAGATCCATTCATTACTCCCCGGTGATGTTACTACTGGTTCATAAGCCAGCCAAGCTAAAGAAAGTTGCAACCTTTCAATGAAGCTACTGACATCACATATTAAGTATAAAAGCGTTGAATCTAGCTTTACAGAACGTTTCATTGTTTTGTTAACACCTTTCCTTAACTTGTATTTGGTTACGACCTAATTACTATGATATCACAATATGATGTCATGTCAAGAGATCAACTGAAATAATAATCTCAAAACAGTTGGTTACTCTGAGTGATTAATTTGTCATCATAAATACATAAAAAATAGGGACACAGATATCCGTGTCCCTAAACTTGATACGCGTTATCCAGACTGAAAATGTTTACTCAATTCCCTCAATCCGGTTTTCTACCTCCTGATACAACTCACGTAACCGGTCTAAATTCTCCTCGCTAGTCTCCCAATAACCGCGTCCATTCATTTCCAACAAAGTAGAAACAATCTTGCGGAAAGAATGAGGATTGAGATTCATCAAACGCTTTTGCATTTCCTCATCTTTGATGAAAGTTTCGTTCGTGTCCTCATAAATCCAATTATCCACAGCGCTTCGCTATCGCACTCCCAAATCCCCAAACAGTGATTCCTAGGTCGCGCTATCGCATTAAATATTTGATTTGACAAAAATTGACAATATTTGCCATAATTAAATAATCAGCAAAATAAACACTTATTAGCTATGACTACAGTAAATATTTCTCTTCCCGATTCTATGCGGGACTTTATCAATGAACAGCTTGAAAAAGGTGGCTACAGTACAACCAGCGAATATATTCGACACTTAATTCGTCAAGACTTAGAAAAAGTCCAAAAATCACGAATAGAAAAATTACTATTGGAAGGATTAGATAGCGGTGAAGCAATTGAGATTACGGATGAATGGTGGGAACAAAAACGTACCCAACTTCTTGAAAGAATTCGCAAATCATAGCAATGATTAGAAAAATTGTCATTAGACCAAAGGCTAGTGCTGATCTGGATGAACAGTTTACTTATATTGCACAGAGTAATTTTGACGCAGCATTGAGTTTTTTTGATGCTACTAGGCAGACTTTTTCACAAATAGCAAAACTACCGGGTGAGGGTTGATTTTTCTCACTTATTCAGCAAGCCCTAAATATCGCTAACTTCTAACCCAAAGTCATAACTTGCTCATATTCTTCCTTATGGCTTTGCAAAGCATCCCAAACATCAACCTTTTGCTGAAGATTCAACCAAAGTCTATGTCCATTTCCCAAAGCTTTACCAAGACGAATTGCAATATCTACAGTAATTGATTTTTCACCATTAATAATTTGCTGAATTGTTTGATTAGATACTCCTAAAATTTCTGCAAAATTGCTAGGATTAATATCTAAATCATCTAAGATATCTGCAATTACTTCACCTGGATGTATTGGTCTTACTAATCTATCTTGAGTAATATCTTGCAAATTATTCATAATCAATACTCCTTAATAAATTTTACTACCGTTAGTTAGCAATCTCTAAGCAATTAAGATCATATTAACACAGGAATTAATGATAATCTTCAAGATTGACATCATAAGCATCACCATCTTCAAATTTAAAGGTTATCCGCCAGGTTCCCGATACCTTAATTGACCAAGTTCCTTTTCTATCTCCTTTTAATTCATGCAAATCATATCCCGGTAATCTAATATCATCTACAATTAAAGCTGAGTCTATAACTTCTAATCTAATTCTAATTTTCTTTTCTAAATTTGCGGGAACTCCTTTATTAAAATTTTCTCTGAATAGATTTTGCAATGCTTTACTTTTAAATGTTTGAATCATCTTGAATTTTATATCATTATGTAGATTATACAAAGTTTCTACCTACAGTTACGCGATCGCACCCCACATTTCCAAACAAGCGATTCCTAGGTCGCGCTTCGCTATCACCTGAGTTCGATGTAAGAAAACCAGCTAAAAATGAGTATTCAAAAGGGTTAGAGGCTTTTCTGGAAAGAGCCTATATTCTCAATAAACATTAATTATTGAGAATTAATAGGAAACCAGCCTAGATTTAAGTAAATTT
>NZ_JAQMTJ010000256.1:0-3405 GCF_028330815.1 Dolichospermum lemmermannii CS-548 | reverse complement strand
TTCACTTTATCACACCACGTCCCTTTTAATGCTACTTATTCTCATTAAGCATCTTAATTTTTGAATTGGCTTTAGTTATTATGTACTACTTTAAGGGCTTTTTTGATCTGTGACAGTTTGGGGTGCGGAATGTGGGTTAAAGGTATTCAAAAATCCGAAATTACTGATTGTGACACTGGGGGGTGCGGAATGTGGGTTGGAAGACCCTTAGAGGGTGTATAAAAGGCGCTGCTGATTTTCTGTTTTCACATTTACAGACTCAGCAACGCCAATTTTTTGGATATTCAACACCCAATACTTAATACTTATACGGCTTCCGTATTTTTTTCTCCTGTCCGAATGCGGACAATTTGTTCAACAGAGGAGATGAAAATTTTACCATCACCGATTTCACCAGTCCGGGCTGCGGAGATAATCTTATCTACAACCATATCAACTTGGGCATCTTCAACAACGATTTCCACTTTCAGTTTTTGGAGAAACTCTACCGTGTATTCCGAACCCCGATAGCGTTCGGTTTGCCCTTTTTGCCGTCCAAAACCCCGAACTTCAGAAACTGTCATCCCAACAATACCCGCATTAACTAGGGCAATTTTCACTTCATCTAGTTTAAATGGACGGATAATGGCTTCTACTTTTTTCATTTTTTTGATTCCTGACTTCTAATAACGTCGTTTATATATCTAAGCAGATTCGTTGTCTCAGGCTGTAAATATAGTCATAGTTATTTAATTTTAGCCTGATGTATGGGATTACAAGGTTTTTTGATCATTGTCCACAATTATGGACTATTTTCTTGCAAAAGCGCTCTCCAATCAGCGATCGCCTGTTCTGTCCACAGCCAATTTTGTGATAACCTCTCAATGGTAAAGTCTGCGGGCGCATTTTGAATCACCATTTGCCGAAGTTTAATCGCTTCCCGTAAATATTGCTGGCGTTTATCAGCGGGTTGACTGTTAGCAGATTTATATAAACCCAAAGCCAATCCAGCATAAGCCGTCAAAGCCTCCGGTTCTCCAGCTATTTGGGGATATTTCATTGGATCAGAACTTTTATTCCGTTGTGGCTTTAATGCCAAACTCAGAGATTTGAACCAAGCATCATTAGCATAATTGAGATTATTCTCCGCATAATAGGCACATCCTAAAGAATTATTATACAAAAGAGAATCTGGCTGCTTTTCTACAGCCCTAGCCCAATAACGACGAGCATCATCAATACTATATTTATTATTTTTAGTTTGGACTGACTGCCAAGCTAAACGCCCCCGGAAAAAATTCACAGCTGGATTTTCAGCATCCTGAGTAGGAATCAAATTTAAAGCTGTTTCCGCAGCCGTCAAAGCACCACGATTCAGTAATTCATTAATAGCATCTAACCCAGCCGTTAAATTACCTTGACTCAACTGAGCCGTCGCCGTTGCCGTGACAATTCCCGTAGCTGAATTAGCTAAATTAATCCGTGGATACTGATTACTTGTGAGATTTTGTCCAGGAATCGGCGGCACATCAGCAGACTTCCGCACTTGTCGTTGATGCCACCACCAACCAATACCAACAATGACAGTAATTGCACTTGCTCCCACCAAACCATACACTAACAATGGTGATTTTGTTCGGTGAAAACGATTACCCTTTGGAGGGACAGGTGACGGTGATAACTGAGGATTTACCTCACGCTTCTCAAGATTCAAGGGAGTTGGGGTAATCTGAGTGGGGACATTTTCCCAATCTAAATTTTGTTTCGGTTGGGCAACCTGCATTTCCGACAAGTAATGATGATTCTCCGCGATTAATTCCGTCTTCATACTTGGTTCTTCTGTTTTAGCAACCGGATTGCCAAGCTGACGAAACAAATCAGAAACTATTGCCAAATCCTCATTATAAGTGGGATCATCATACTCAATTTCATCGCCCAGATCACCCCAAGTATTCTCCCCTAGCCAGTCTACCTCCGTCGTCTCCTCTCCAAAATTAGGATTGAGAATATCATCAATAGCTAAAGGAATTTCTGGGTTAGTTCCCATATCAGCATAATTATAACTATTTGTCTGCTTGATGGGCTGATATTGGTTCAGTAACTCCGATAGCCCCCGTGGCGTAGCCATAACTTCTGGTGTCAAACAGCCATCAAATTCTCGCTGGAGATACAAAATTGGTAAAGCCCAGTACATCTGCTGAGAACCATAGGCAGAAATTAAGCCTTGACGAACCCGACTTACACATAAATCTACAGCATAGCCCTGACTCAAATTGCGGTAAAACAATTGTGTCAGCGTCAGTGCTACCTCATCAGGTATGCGTTCTGACATCGCCAAAATACTTCTAATTCCCCGTTTTACCAAGCTTTCAGTTAAATTCCGTTCTGCTGAGTCTGACTCCGTCTCTGACCTAGCCCGATATGCCCCCAAACAGGAGTTAAA
This sequence comes from Dolichospermum lemmermannii CS-548, assembly GCF_028330815.1. Classification (NCBI taxonomy): domain Bacteria; kingdom Bacillati; phylum Cyanobacteriota; class Cyanophyceae; order Nostocales; family Aphanizomenonaceae; genus Dolichospermum; species Dolichospermum lemmermannii. The sequence goes on along the minus strand of NZ_JAQMTJ010000256.1, from coordinate 983 downwards.
CACTGCCATTTGAATATTATTATTAACCAGTAGCCCAGCTAAATCATCTCCGCTGAGAGTTTCTGTTAAGCCAGTTTTTTTACTCACTAAATAAATTTGCCCACCATTGCTCCCCAAGTTGCTATGACCAGAATAGTGGAGAATATGGTAATGTCCCTGTTCTAAAGCTTGGGTGAGTTCTTCCCTCCCCGGCCCGTCAAGAACGGTCAATTCAATTTCTGGAAGATGATGATTACCATCAGCCACTCTTAATGCTGGGCGGTGCAATTCTGCCTTGAGATTAATAGCTTCTTGTTTGAGCAAATCTAGCCGCGCTAAATCGGTAGGTGAAGAAATCACCATTAGCACTCTTATCCCCCGTACTTCCGGCGACGTGGGCAGATTATGAGTCAGTAACCGTGAGCCTGGGGCGATGCCACTTTGGTAACGGGCAAAGGTGATATAAGGACCCGTAGCCAATGGGCGATCGCCTGCGTGCATCACTTCCCACGGTAACCGCGCCAATCTCGTATCCTTCAATCCCAATCTTAGCCGCAGCACCTGTTGGTGATTTTGGGCTATACCTTGGGCAGTAATCCAACTATCCCTGAGTGTTCCTTGAAATAGCGCATTATATAACTCCTGACCCAAGGACACCAAGTTAACAGAGTTTCTGGCTACCATACTCCCCTGCAACATTAACTGCAAAGGATCATCCATCAAATCGCCTGCGGCCGCCAACCACTCAGCCACAGGCCAATGCACCAGTTCTTCTGCTACCGGTACCCCAGGTGCAACTTCTTCCGTTCGCACCAGATAGTCATTTTGCCCCACCTGCGTTGCGGAAATGTGAAATTCCTGGGTCACACCTGAGTTCGATGTAAATAAAAAGTCTAAAAGTACGTAACAGTAACAGTTCTGTCAATAAGTATTGGTTATTGAGAATTAAAGCCCACACCAAAAATTTCTCAAAAAATTAATTTTTTGAAATGTATTTACTATTA
>NZ_JAQMTJ010000255.1:0-15218 GCF_028330815.1 Dolichospermum lemmermannii CS-548 | reverse complement strand
TGATTTACTGTTTCTCAAATGCCTTTTTTCACTTTATCTGTTTGTTTTGATGCTCCCTTTGATTTTCATCTCCGTAATTTCCCTCTGTAACATTTTGGGGTGCGGAATGTGGGTTTAATTAATTAGTCTAACTTATAATTTTTTCTTGAATATCTTCTTTTATTTATTTGTTATCCTCTCCAGGTGGTGTGCATTCTTATTGCTTCTTATTGAGAATAGGTTTTGATGACATTTTTGGTGATTTACTGTTTCTCAAATGCCTTTTTTTACTTTATATGTTTGTTTTGATGCTCCCTTTGATTTTTCTCTACGGAATTTCCCTCTGTGACAGTTTGGGGTGCGGAATGTGGGATAAAATATGAATGTAGGTAGGATTGGAAATTCCGTAAAAAATTTAGATAAATTGTGAGGCTGCTCTATGCCTGAAGTTAATTTTCAACAGTCAATTAATAGTACTGCTACCATTGTAGAAGAATATGCAGTCGGAAAAAGAGACTTTGAAAAAGCAGAATTAGGAGAAGCTAATCTACAAAATTTTGACTTGAAAGGCTCTGATTTCAGTTATGCTGATTTGAGTACAGCTAATCTCAGTGGTGCAAATCTGCGAGGATGTGATTTGAGTTTTGCTGATTTAAGTGAAGCTAATTTAGAAAATGCAGATTTGCGCGGAGCAATGTTATTTTCTGCAAATTTACGTACAGCTAATTTACAGGGGACGCATTTAGAAAAAGCAGATTGTGATCATAATACCCGGTTTCCCGCAAATTTTGACCCTATTGTAGCAGGTGTAAACATAAGTAACCCATCTGTATAGATACTGGTGCGGCTGCTATAGCCGCTTATTATTTATACTGGCAATATTGTAAATTGTCACAAAAAACCCATTGTATCACTTGACAATTAGAATAGCATATTTTATCAATTTTTGCAAATTTTAATTTTATAACTTAATTTTTCCCTGGAAATACTTTAGTTAAATCTAAAATTAATTCCGGGAAAGATGGCAATTTGACAGACTCATTAGGGAGGATAATTGATTTGTGACGATAGCCAAATTTACCTTGTAAATCTTGATATGGGTCACTGTAGCATTCTAAATAATAATTTACTAAATTGAAAATCCAATAATCAGAAATATCGGCTTCTGCATATAGGGATAATTTTATTTCTTGGTCATATTTTAAAGATGAATCAGCTACTTCAATAATTAGGAAAATGTCAGATGGAGTGGGATGATTGAGAAAATAATCATCAGGTGTATTTTTAACAATTGTTAAATCTAGTTCTGGTTCGCTATCATTAATAATAATAGGTTCTTGTCCGCGGATAGTAGCCTTTTCTTCCAGTAACTTGAATAACTCTCTATATAAACGAGTATTACAAACAGAATGTGCTTTACCTTTTGCAGCCATTTTGATAATTTCACCTTTAATTAGTTCAACTCTGTCATCTTCCGTGAAGAAGTCAAGGTCTGCTAGACGGTGATATTCAGTTATGGTAAAGCGTTTAGCAGTAGCAACAGTCATAAAATTTAGGTAATATGAGTTTAGCTTAAATTATATCATAAAAATACCAGATCCCCAGATACCCGACTTCTTCAAGAAGTCGGGTATCTAAATACTTAATTACGGCAAATTTGATTAACTACAGCACCATTGTTATTTACTACTTCTATTAATAAAGGCATTTGTCCCATTGCATGAGTTGAACAACTCAAACAAGGATCAAAAGCCCTAATTCCGGCTTCGACACGGTTTAACATTCCTTCTTTTATGTTATCACCTTGGATAAAATGGCGGGCAATTTGGGCAACGCTACGATTCATTGCTAAGTTATTTTGACCCGTGGCAATAATCAAATTTACCTTTAACATTAAACCATTTTCATCAACTTGATAATGGTGAAATAATGTCCCCCTTGGGGCTTCACTTACACCCACAGCTTCTAGGCAATTAATACCAGCTTCAGCACAGAGACGAGTTGATAAAATATCTGGATCATCAAGGATAATTTCGATATGTTCAATTGCTGCTAAAATTTCAATTAACCGGGCATAATGATAGAAAAATGATGATTTAATAGTACCATTTTCATAACTGCGGAATTCTTTTAATTCTGTGTCTGCTAAAGGTGTGCCAATTTGACTACAAATATTCAATCTTGCTAAGGGTCCAACGCGATACATTCCACTATCTAAACGACAATGATCACTGCTATCAGGATAACCTAAAGGAAGATAATAAGGTGATTTTAAATAAGAGTCTGCTTGAACTGCTTCACCGATAAATTCATGATAGTTAGCAGCATCAAGATTATCAGCAACGATGTTTCCTCCACTATCAACAAATCGGATATGTCCATCATAAGTTTCCCATAAACCTTCAGAACTAACTAAACCCATGAATAAACTCGGAAAATTACCAAAGGTTTTTGCTTCTTTCTCATAAGTTTTTAATAGGGTTTTAAATAAAGCTATGGCACTAATTACAGTGGCTTTGGCTTCAGGAATTTTTTGCTGAATGTGGGTGCGATTTTCTGTGGTTAAAGGGTCACGAACTCCACCAGGAACAGCCCAGGAAGGATGAATTTTTTTTCCTCCTAATAATTCAATGATTTCTTGTCCAAATTGGCGTAAACGGATTCCACCTCTGGCTAATTCTGGTTCAGCAGCAATTAAACCAAAAATATTGCGGTTTTCGGGTTCGCTATCCATACCTAATAATAGGTCTGGTGCGCTGAGGTGAAAGAAGCTGAGGGCATGAGATTGGATGATTTGCCCTAAATTCATCAAACGGCGTAATTGGGTGGCTGTTTTGGGGATTGTGACGGCTAAAATGCGATCGCCTGTTTTGGCTGATGCTAATAAGTGACTGACTGGACAAATACCGCAAATTCTCGCAGTAATTCCTGGCATTTCTGGAAATGGACGACCGACACAAAATTTTTCAAACCCGCGAAATTCAGTGACATGAAATCTAGCATCATTTACTTGACCTTCATCATCTAAATAAATGCTAATTTTCGCGTGGCCTTCAATGCGAGTAACGGGGTCAATAATGATTGTCTTCATAAATAATCGGTGATTGGTAATAATAAGCAATTGTAGGTTGGGTTGACGTATGTTACCCAACATTTCCGCAACATTATCAAAGATTTTGTTGGGTTTCACTTTGTTCTACCCAACCTACGTATAGTAACTACAAATCATAAATTCTAGATTCTGCTAATTCTGGATATTCATCACAGTAATCTTCAAAGGCAGTTTTGAGAGGTTTTTCAGCGAGTTGGTGAGCAATTTCCGCTTGAATTTCTTCTACTACATCCCAAGCTGCTGCACATTCTGTGGAATTAATGCCTTTTTCTGCACAAACAATTCGAGCTTTTTTAATTTCATCTTGTAATTCTTGTTCTAACAAAAATGAGCGCGGTTGTTCTAAACAACTACTTCTGGCTAAGATGTCAGTAAGTGAGATAATTCCTAATAATTTACCACTAATTACAGGCGCACGGCGGAGATGGTGGTTAGCAAATAATCTGGCTACATATTCTAAACCTAATTCTGGATTGACGACAATACAAGGTTTAGTCATAATTTCATAAACACGGATTTTATTTGGATCTTTGCTGTAGGAAATGACTTTATAAACAATGTCGCTTTCTGTGATAATTCCATAAGCATCTTGTTCATGACGACGATCTACAATTAATGCTCTCCAATCTCTAGCTTTCATTAAATCAACTGCTTCTTTGACTGTGGCTGAACTGCGAATCATTGCCACATCTTTAGTCATCACATCTGCTGCTGTTAACATAATTTACCTCAGAAAAAATAGGGGTCAGGAGAAAGAAGAAGAAAGAAGATATTTATTTGGTCGTGATCACTAATTAACCAAATTTAATCATTTCTCGGCCGAAAATTTCCGGTTTTTCTCCTTTTAATAGTGGTGCAAGTGCGGCACGAATGCGAGGTGCAGAAGGGGGACAACCTGGTAAATAAATATCAACAGGTACTACCTTATGCACAGGAACAACTGTATCTAGTAAAGGGGGAACAATTCCTGGTGAATTGGGAATTTGTTGATTAATACAAGCCTCTTGAATATAAGCTAATTGTAGGGCTGGTTCAGCACCACCGGAAAGATTACGCAAAGCGGTGACATTACCAGTAACAGCACAATCACCAAAGGAAATTATTGTTTTAGTTCGTTCTCTAATTTTGTAAATTAATTCTAAATGTTCTTCATTGGCTATCGCACCTTCAACTAATACGATATCTACACCTTCTGGATATTCTTTAATATCAGCAATGGGACTATAAACTATATCTACTTGTGCAGCTAAGTCTATTAACCATTCATCTAAATCAAGGAATGACATATGACAGCCAGAACAACCACCTAACCACACTGTTGCTAATTTAATTTTAGTCATTTTTTTACCTCTTCAGTTGAAATTAATGATTGCCATTCTTTGACAACATGAATAGGAACTGAGATATTAATGAAGTTTGCAGCGGGAAGAGGTATGGATAAAGTTAAAGATTCTAAAGGTAATTGGAATAATATATCTGTGAAATCATATTGACCAATTGTAGGGGCTGGAGCTTTATCTAAAAAGATATCATTAGCACTCCACACTTTACCTGTATTGGCAGTAATTTTTAACGGTTGAGGGTGAATTAATTCCGCAGAACCAGGAAAGCCAACTAGGCGAAGATTGATATTAGATGTTTGATCAGAATACACTTGTTTAAATAATACAACTTGCCAGACTTTTCCTGATTGATCATCTAATTTAACTTGTGAGCGATAAATAACTTCTTCGGGCGGGTTTCCTATCTGAGTAACAGCAGCAATTACTGTCTGTGACGTGAAATTTACTAAACCCAGGAATATCAATGTTGTCAATATTCCTACTAATAGAATTCGCTTGAATATTTTTTGAATTTGCATATACTGTAACATGAGATTTTATTTCAACTTATTGCTAATGACTAATGACGTTGTAAGATCCCCAACTTCTCATATTGATTCATTACTTATTGACCTCATCAAAGAACAAGTCGGGGATCTGATTTCTCTGCAAATAACTAAGCACTAAAAATTCCATTGTTTTTTCTCTCGTGCAGTTACTAAAAATTCAATTTTGCCCCGATCATGTTTCATTTCACCAACACTTGAACCCTTATCAAATAACGCTCCTGTGGGACAGGCATTCACACATTTACCGCAGGAAGTACAAGTTTGGGAAGTTCCCCAAGGTTGATTTAAATCAGTAATTACGTGAGATTTTGATCCTCTTCCTGCCATATCCCAAGTATGTGCGCCTTCGATTTCATCACAGACCCGAATACAGCGAGTGCAAAGCACACAACGATTATGATCTATGCCAAAAAGATGATGAGAAGTATCAACAGTTCGCTGAGGATTTTGGTATTCTAAGCGGAGATGATCCATGCCCATTTCTATGGCTAAATCTTGTAATTCACAGTTACCATTAGCAACACAAACGGAACAAACATGATTACCTTCGGCAAATAACATTTCTACAATTGTCCGCCGATATTTTTGTAAGCGATCACTATTTGTATTTACCTCCATTCCTTCTGTAACTTTAGTCACGCAAGCAGGTTGTAATTTATTACTACCAGCAATTTCCACCAAACATAAACGACAAGCACCCATATCTTCTACACCTTCTAGATGGCACAATGTAGGAATATGAATACTCGCTTCCTGTGCTGCTTCTAGTAAGGTTTCATTCTCACGAGCGCTAATCAATTCCCCATTTATTGTTAAAGTTTTTACAGTCATAATAATTTGGTAATTGGTAAATAACTCTTACCAGTAACAACTGACAACTGACAACTGACCACTAACTACTGACTAATTCCAAATATTCATCTCGAAAATATCGCAAAGTGCTAAAAACTGGATTTGGTGCAGACTGTCCTAAACCACATAAACTTGTGTGTTTTACCATATCGCAAAGTTCCTCCAATAAATCCAAGTCAGCTAGTGAACCTTTTCCTTGACTAATCTTTGTTAATAAACCGTGTAATTGTACAGTTCCCACACGACAAGGAATGCACTTACCGCAAGATTCATCCATGCAAAATTCCATGAAAAAGCGAGCGACATCTACCATATTTGTAGTTTGATCCATGACAATCATTCCCCCCGAACCCATCATTGAACCCAAGGCGGTTAAGGATTCATAATCTACAGGTGTAGCAAAAGCCGACGCAGGAATACATCCCCCTGAAGGACCGCCGGTTTGTACTGCTTTAGCAATACCATTGTCGGGAACACCTCCTCCCATTTCCTCGACAATTTTCTGCAAAGATGTTCCCATTGGGACTTCTATTAAACCCGTGTTGCGGATGTTTCCCGCTAACGCAAATACCTTTGTACCTTTGCTTTTACCAATGCCAATATTAGCAAACCAATCTGCACCTTTACGAATAATCGGCGCAATATTGGCAAAGGTTTCCACATTGTTAATTAACGTCGGATAGCCCCATAAACCGGACTCAGCCGGGTATGGTGGCCGGGGATGAGGGACACCACGTTTACCTTCAATGGAAGCCATTAAAGCCGTTTCTTCACCGCAGACATAAGCGCCCGCACCAATGCGAATTTCTACTTTAAAATCAAAGGGAGAGTCAAAGATTTGTGAACCCAAAAGCCCTAAGTGTTGGGCTTGACGAATAGCAATTTCTAGCCGTTGAATAGCAATAGGATATTCTGCCCTAACATAAATATAGCCTTGATTTGCCCCGATAGAGTAGGCAGCGATCGCCATCCCTTCCAAAACTCGATGGGGATCACTTTCCAATACACTCCTATCCATGAATGCACCAGGATCACCTTCGTCAGCATTGCAAATTACAAACTTCCTCTCACCGGCGGATTTTGCTACTGTTCCCCATTTTAAACCAGTGGGATAACCAGCACCACCGCGTCCCCTTAAACCACTTTTAGTAATAGTTTCTACCACCTGACTAGGTTTCATTTCCCGTAGCACTTGGTAAAGGGCCTGATAACCATCAGCCGCAATATAAGCTTGAATCCGTTCCGGGTCAATTTTACCACTGTTTTCTAGAACAATCGGCAATTGACGGCTAAAAAATGGCTGATTTAAATCACCCTGTTGTAAATTTGTGACTTCTCCATTTACCCCCACAATAATTTCGGCTGCATTTTCCGGGGTAACTTTTTGATACAATTGCGATATGAGTGAATTTTCCTGGTTTTCTACCTGTACCAATGGTCCCTGACAACACAGACGCATACAACCCACACCAGAAACTTGCACAGTATCTTGTAAACCCGCAGCTTTCACAGATGCTTCGAGATTATCTTTCACAGCTTGAGAATCAGAAGAGAGACAACCCGCAGCAGTACAACACCGAACTTGCACAGATTTCCGTTGAGAAAGTTCCGTTTGGGCAATTTCTAATAACTCATTTAGTTCCATTTTGCCACCATTCTCCCACTTTTTCGCAAACCGATTCTGGAGTTTGATTACCTAAAATAGCACCATCAAACACTACCGCAGGGGCAATTCCACAAGCCCCCAAACATCTAGCCGTCATCAAAGAAATTTGACCATTTGCAGTAGTTTCTCCTGCATGAATTTGCGTAAACTGTTCCACATTTGTTAAGATCGCCGTTGAGCCTTTAACATAACAAGCTGTACCCGTACAAACCACACAATTATGAACCCCTTTCGGTGCTAAGGAAAACAAATGATAGAAAGTAGCTACCCCATAAACCCGACTCGGTGGTAACTTGAGACTATGGGAAATGTAACGCAATAAATCCAGTTCTAAATAACCAAATAGTTCAGAAGCCCGATGCAGAATTTCAATGAGTGCATCTTGTTGATATTGATGACGCTTAATAGTTGCGTCTAAAATCTTTAAACGCTTATCTCCACTTGGATGAGTTAAAGAAGGTGGAACTGATGTTTTCATATTTTTCACGCAAGTGTAACACTAAAAACCTGTTGTCGGGTGCGTCAGAAGGCATAAATCCTGCAAATAAACAGATTGTTGATATCTGACGCACCCGACAAATATTCATCCCTCTTTATCTGTGTTTATCTGCGTTTATCTGCGGTTAATAATTCTTGAAATCTGATTCTATGCAGCTTCATTGAGCATTAATTACTCAATGTAGTAGCTGCTGAAGTAACATTTACCGCTTTAGAAGCAACAGGAGGATGAACAATCTGCACTGAACAGGGTGCATGATGTAAAACATAATTACTCACACTACCAAGGAAAAATTCCGCTATTCCAGAACGTCCCCGTCGTCCCATCATAATTAAGTCAGCATTCCAGTCAATGGCTAATTCACAAATCATTCGTCCTGGATTACCAGTATTTTGCGTAAATTCCGTATTAACACCAGATTTATTAGCTTGGGTGCTCCATGACTGTAACATTTGCAAGCCTTCATTTTTAAATTTTTCCCAATGCTCTTGGTATAATTGAAAACTTTGCTCATTCCAACCGGGATAGTAGTCAATATTGGGGAAAACCAGCGCCTCTGGACTGCCTTCTTCTTCTTGTGATAAAACGTGCAGTAACATTAAATTTGCAGATGTGATCTTAGCTAAAGATAAAGCTTGTTCAAAAACTTTTATGCTCATTTCTGAGCGATCTACTGCGACTAAAATTCTGTTAAACATATATACCTCGATGTTAGCTTGCTAACTAATGATAATGAGTATATTCGGCTTTTTAGGTTAATATTTGGTAAAAGCATCCTTAACATTTACTAACAATCATGCAACAGGGGTCAAGAGTCAAAGCCTTTTATGGCATAGTTTTGTAATTAAATTTTACACTTCATAAGAATACCCGGTAAGTGGGAAACGAGCGCGGCTTGGCTACAAAGAATTTGGGTAACTGGCGAGAATAGATATTTAAGTTAATGTTCGATATTTATGCTAGACGAAAAAGAAAAAAATTGCATCTCATCGAAGATAGATTAAAAAATATTAAAATTTATTTCTCTGTAGCGATAATATGTAAATCTATGTTTTGATTTCTGATTAACTCCAGCAAGCGTTGTGTAAAAGAGCGTTTAAAAAATCTTTTCCATCGAGGTTGATGACTTTCACCAATAACTATCTGAGTGATATGATAAGTTGCGGCAATTTGGGCAATTGTTTGAGAAACATTGTGATTTTTAATATGGAGAAATTCACCAGCGAATTCAAGACATAGTTTTTCACAAGTATCAATGTGTAAACTTTCTTCCTTACTGAGAAAACGTTCAGGATCTGCAATAAATAGAGTATAAAGTTTGGCATTCATATAATTAGCAAGTCGCGCCCCACGCCGTAATAATTGAATCGAATTGGGATAAGTAGATACACATACTAAAACCCGTTCATGGACATTACAAATTTGCCCAGCAGAAATGGAAGTATTTGCTTCTTCTTCAACCGTATCCGCTACTTCTCTCAATGCTAATTCTCGCAAAGCAATCAGGTTACGACGCTGAAAAAAGTTTTCTAAAGATTGCTCAATTTTATCAGGAGTATAGATTTTACCTTCCCGTAAACGCTCTTCTAAAGTTTCTGGAGTCACATCAATCACAACAACAGCATCAGCTTCATCTAAGAGAAGATCAGGGATACGTTCTCTCACCACAACACCCGTAATTCTAGCTACCAAATCATTCAAACTTTCTAGATGTTGAATGTTGACAGTAGAGTAAACATCTATACCTTCTGCTAAAATTAATTCTACATCTTGATAGCGTTTTTCTCTAGCTGAACCGGGGATATTTGTATGCGCTAATTCATCAACTAAAACCAGTTGGGGAGAGCGTTTAAAAATTCCCTCTGTGTCCATTTCTTCAAGGTTGATATTTTTGTGAATAATGACTTTTCTAGGAATTACCTCCAATCCTATCGCTTTTACCGCCGTATCTTTGCGTCCATGAGTTTCTAAAAAGCCAATAACAACATCAATACCATCTTTTTTAAGTTGATGTGCTTCCTCTAGCATTCTATAAGTTTTCCCCACACCGGGAGCCATACCAATGAAAATTTTATGCTTTCCGCGTCGAGCAGGACGAATATAAGAACTGTCAGGAGAAGGGGTAGAGGGATTAAACATGAAGAAATTCCTACTTATTTACTAATTTTATCCACCGCTAGATTTAGTTTTAAAACATTTACTCCCGGTTCACCAAAAATACCCAAGAAACGACCATCAGTGTTTTGAGAAATTAAAGTTTCCAACTGCTTTGGTTCAACTTCTCGCGCTTTTGCTACTCTGGCAATTTGTACCTTAGCACTTTCAGGAGTAATGTGAGGATCAAGACTCGAACCAGAAGTATAAACTAAATCCGCAGTAGGTTGGATACCCGCTTTTTTAAGTCGCTGAATTTCACCTTCATTCCCATTAATACGTTCTAGTAATGCTGGATTACTGGGAGCTAAATTACTAGCACCAGATACCCCCGTCTTCAAAACACCAACTTCATCCTTTTTAGGGTCTGCTGTGCTGTAATTAGTAGTGCTAGGACGACCCCAAAAATACTTTTCACTGGCAAAAGGTTGACCAATTAAAGCTGAACCAATAATCACACCTTGAGAATTTTTAATTAAACTACCATTAGCCTGATCAGAAAAAACAACTTGTCCCGAAATCAACATAAATAACGGATAAATAAAAGCCGTTATCACCCACAAAACCAAAGTCGAACGAATCGCCTTACTAACTTGATGTCTCTGACTCATATTCAAACCTCCCTAATTTAAAAAACCACAACAAAATATATTTCTTCCTTTGCGCCTTTGCTCCTTAGCGTCTTTGCGCGAAATAAAAAATATGGTTCATATTAAAACCTCTCAGGCTGAAAAATCACCACAAACAAATAAACACAAAGACATAGAGTAACAAGCCCCAACAAAGTAATTGTATAAGCCGAAAAACGCGATTCTGCTACCGAAGTCGCTGCTTGAACTGCTGGTGCTAATAATAAATTCAAGCAAAGTAGTAAAAACAGACCCAGAGGAACACGATGACCTTTAGAAATTGTCATTGATTAAGCTAATCCTATAGATACAATGAAAACGTCAATAATTTTGATAGCAATAAAAGGAGCAATCACGCCACCTAATCCGTAAATAAAGATGTTCCGTTGCAAAAGTTGGTTAGCAGTGAGAGGACGAAATTTCACCCCAGTTAATGCTAAAGGAATCAATGCCGGAATAATCAAAGCGTTGTAAATCAAAGCTGATAAAACCGCAGATTGGGTACTTGCCAAACCCATAATATTTAAACCATTTACCCCAATCCCAGGGAAAATTGCTGGAATAATTGCGAAGTATTTAGCGACATCATTAGCGAGAGAAAAAGTTGTTAAAGCCCCACGGGTAATTAGTAATTGTTTACCAATAGTGACAATATCAATTAATTTTGTCGGGTCAGAATCCAGGTCTACCATATTAGCAGCTTCCTTTGCAGCTTGTGTACCAGAATTCATTGCTACACCAACATTCGCTTGTGCTAAAGCTGGGGCATCATTAGTACCATCTCCAGTCATAGCGACTAATTTTCCTTGTGCTTGTTCGCTGCGAATTACTTCAATTTTGTCCTCTGGAGTTGCTTCAGCAATAAAGTCATCTACACCAGCTTCTTCGGCAATTACAGAAGCAGTGAGACGGTTATCTCCTGTCAGCATCACAGTTTTAATTCCCATTCTTCGCATTTGATCAAAACGTTCTTTAATCCCCGGTTTAATAATATCTTTAAGATAAATTACACCGTAAATATCATCATTTTGACAAATTGCTAATGGTGTTCCCCCTAATTTAGAAACTCGCTCATAAGCCGTATTAAGTTCTGCGGTTAATTGTCCATTACGAGAACGCACAAATCCTTTAATTGCATCTACAGCCCCTTTGCGAATTTCGATACCATTCGGTAAATCAATGCCACTCATACGCGTTTTTGCTGAAAATTCAATTCCTGCCGCAGTTGTGGGATTAAAACTCAATTTTGCTCCTAATGATTCGGCTAATTTAACAATTGATTTTCCTTCGGGAGTTTCATCAAAAATACTTGACGCTAAGGAAATTTGAGCAACTTCATTGAGGGAATGACCCTTAACAGGAATAAATTCCTCCGCCATGCGGTTTCCTAAAGTAATTGTTCCCGTTTTATCTAAAACCAAAGTATTAATATCTCCACAGGCTTCTACAGCCCTTCCAGATGTGGCTATGACATTAAATTGAGCCACTCTATCCATCCCGGCAATGCCAATTGCACTCAATAATCCGCCAATTGTAGTAGGAATTAACGCCACTAATAAGGCAATTAATACCGCAATACTCACAGGTGATTTAACATAAACTGACACTGTTGGTAGTGTGACAATTACCAATAAAAAAACTTGAGTTAGCACTGCCAAAAGTACAGTTAAGGCAATTTCATTGGGGGTTTTAGTGCGAGAAGCCCCTTCTACTAAAGCAATCATTCTATCAATAAAACCTTGACCTGGATCTGATGTTACCCTAATAGTTAGTTCATCAGAATTAATGCGCGTTCCTCCCGTTACAGAACTAGCAATATCAGTTCCTGGTTGTTTTAAAACTGGCGCAGATTCTCCAGTAATAGCAGATTCATCTACAGAAGCCACACCAGCAATTACTTCTCCGTCTGCGGGGATAACATCACCAGCGATAACTTTAATTTGATCACCACGACGCAAAGTAGCAGAATTAACTTCTTGAATAGAACCGTCAGGGAGAAGTTTTCGGGCTACAACATCGGATTTTGTCGCCCGTAATGAGTCAGCTTGCGCTTTTCCTCGTCCTTCTGCTACCGCTTCGGCGAAATTTGCAAAAATAAGAGTCAAGAACAGAATTATGGTAATTAGACCGTTAAAAAGTCGCGGATTATTATCACGAGTAACCCCAAAAAGATTCGGTTCAATAGTTACTAAAGCTGTAACAATCGTCCCCACCCATACCAAAAACATAACTGGATTTTTTAGCATATTGCGTGGGTCTAATTTGACAAACGCTTGTTTAAATGCTCTAGTATAAATTCCAGTATTTTTAACTTTGGGAGTATGTTTTCGTTCTTGTCGAGTTTTTGTAGTTTTCATGGATGTTTAGTTATTCAAAAATGTCAGGGACGAACCACAGAGGCACAGAGGACGCAGAGAAATAAAAGATTGAAACATATTTTGTGTAAGTCATAAGTTTATTTGGAAATTAAAAACCATTCTGCAATTGGACCTAAAACTAATACAGGAAAGAAAGTCAGCGCCCCAAGAATTAAAATTACTCCTCCTGTAACTCCAGTGAATAAACCAGTGTCGGTTCTGAGAGTACCGGCAGTCATAGGAACTGGTTGTTTGTTGGACATACTATCTGCTAATAGCAACAAGGCAATAATGGGAATATAACGTCCTGCGAGAATACTGAAACTAGCACTGAGATTCCACCAAAGTCCTGTTGCTGCTGGTTGACTATCAGCTAGTCCTTCAAAGCCAGAACCGTTATTTGCGGCTGCGGAAGCATATTCATAAACTACTTGAGAAACGCCATGAAAGCCTGGGTTACTAATACCTGAAAGCGCATCGGGAAAAGCAAAAACTATTGCCCAAGGGATGAGAATGGCGAAGGGGTGAACTAATAAAACAACGCTGGACAGAACGATTTCTTTTTTCTCGATTTTGCGACCTAAAAATTCTGGAGTCCGTCCTACCATTAAGCCGGTTAAAAACACTGCCAAAATATAGTAGATAAATAAATATGCTGTCCCAGTTCCTTGACCTCCCCAAACTATTTGCAAGAATAAATTAAAGAGAAATACAAATCCACCTGGGGGCATAAATGAGTCGAGAAGTGCGTTAACAGCACCACACATTGTCCCGGTGGTAATAGTTGCAAATAATGAACTTTGCGCCCAACCAAATCTTACTTCTTTTCCTTCTAAATTGGGTTGTTGTGATCCTAAAAGAGAATTAACTAAGGGATTTCCTTGATACTCACCAATTGTAGTTACAATCCACAAGATGGTAAAGATAGTAAATACCATCCAAAATGCTAACCATGCCTGTTTGAGATTGTTAGCAAATATGCCATAGGTGTAAATTAGTGCTGTGGGGATAGAAATCATGCCCCAGGTTTGCAATAAGTTAGAAAAACCACTGGGATTTTCAAAGGGATGTGCTGAATTTATGGCAAAAAAACCACCACCATTTTCACCAATTTGTTTAATCGCTTCCATGTGGGCAACTGGTCCGCGAGCGATCGCTTGAGTAGCACCTTCTAATGTTGTCGCTGTTGCCACTCCGGCAAGGGTTTCAGGCACACCAGCCATGATCAATAACAATCCCATAATGATTGACATAGGCAACAAAATCCGCGTAATTGACTTGGTGATGTCAATATAAAAGTTACCCAATGTTCTGCCAGTTAAGCCACGAATAAAGGCAATTCCCACCGACAAACCGGTCGCTGATGAAACGAACATCAAAAAACTCAAAGCGAATGTTTGACTGGCATAACTGAAGGTTGTTTCTCCAGAATAATGTTGTTGATCTGTATTAGTCAGAAAAGAAAAAGTCGTGTGTAATGCTGTATCCCAAGTTGGTGTACCTAACCCTGTCGGATTGAATGGTAGCCATGCTTGAGTCATCAAAATAGTAAATACCAAAATCCCCATAACTACATTACTGTAAAGCACTGCTTTGGCATATTGCCAACCTGTCATTTCATCTTGAGGACGAACTCCAATTAAGACAAAAATTATTCTTTCTATGGGATTTAACACAGAGTCAAGCAGTGTGCTTTCTCCTAGAAAAACGCGAGCGATATATCTCCCTAATAAAGGAGTGGTGGCAATGACAAGAATTAATGTCAATGCAATTTGTATCCAACCTTGTAACATGAATTATAAAATCTCCTCAAAGAAAGTTGTTATGGCTTTTCAGTATTAAGCAGTCAGCTAAAAACAGATTTTACGGGTTTTCAAGTGGGGGGAGGCTGACATCAGTAATTAATATTCAGAATGCTTATCAATTCAATTCTTCCTAATAAGTAGAACGGCTTGAATAATTCAAAGTTTGTAGTGAGGAATTTATTCCTCATTTAAGGGCTGAAGCCCTTACTACGAAATCATCTCCAGATTTTTTACATTACTTAATCTACTTTGATTTATTTTCGTCTACTTACTT